>NZ_JBFTQY010000054.1:0-45357 GCF_056399245.1 Rhizobium sp. 01N447_2 | reverse complement strand
TCGTTCAAGCGCAGATCGGTGGTCACAACAGCCGGAAGCTTGATCTCGATCGTCTGCAGGCCGCCATCGACTTCACGGGTCACCTGAGCCTTGCCATCGCCRATCTCGATCTTCGAGGCGAAGGTCGCTTGGGGCATGCCCATCAGTGCCGCCAGCATCTGGCCGGTCTGATTGCTGTCGTCGTCGATCGCCTGTTTGCCGACGATGATCAGACCGGGCTGTTCGGCATCGGCGACAGCCTTGAGGATCTTGGCGACAGTGAGCGGCTCGATTTGATCGTCGGTCTCGATGAGGATCGCCCGGTCGGCACCCATGGCAAGTGCGGTGCGCAGCGTCTCCTCGGCCTTGGCTGGACCAATCGAGACGACCACCACTTCCTCGCACTTGCCGGCTTCCTTCAGCCGCAGCGCCTCTTCCACCGAGATCTCGTCGAACGGGTTCATCGACATCTTCACATTGGCAAGCTCGACACCCGTGCCATCCGGCTTCACCCGGATCTTCACGTTGTAGTCGACAACCCGTTTGACGGGCACGAGTATCTTCATGGGGTCCTTCCTTCAGGAGAAACTGGTTTCAGAGACTTTTTAGAAAATGCGCGCTCGGGCGCCGCTCCGATTGTCGAATGGCGACATGGATACGCGTTTTTCCTCCAAATTCAACGCTTCCATGACGCCGGCAGGCGATTTGCCTCGGCAATATATGGACGTTTACGTTCACGTCAATATTGCGTCAGCGACGACCCCAGGGAAATCGCTGTGCCGTGCGCCCGTCCGTGCCGGCCGCGATGGCTGGGCCGGCGCCCGGCTCGTTTCTGACGGCGCGGGGCGTGACGATCTGCCGGTCGAAGAGCGGCACACCAGGCCGGCGCAACACCAGGATCAGGAAAGCCCCGGCAAGGATGCCGCCGACATGCGCGCCCCAGGAAACGTCGCCGTCAGGTGCGATCGCCAGCATGAAGAACTGCTGCCCGATCCACAGAAGCAGCGGCACGAAGGCCGGCAGGGGCAACGGCACACGGAAAAACACCAGCACCCAGACCCGGACGCGCGGATGCAGCATGACATAGGCGGCAACGACGCCGGAGACCGCCCCCGATGCGCCGACCAGCGGCGCTTCCGAGGTCATGGTTAGCAGGCCGTGGCAAAGCGCGCCGGCGGCTGCGCAAACGAGATAGAAAATCAGGAAGCGCAGATGTCCCATCGCATCCTCGACATTGTCGCCGAAGACCCAGAGGAAGATCATGTTGCCGGCGAGATGCCAGAAGCCGGTGTGGACGAAGGCATAGGTARGGTAAGTCAGCGGCTCCGGCACGATTTCGAGCCCCTGCGCCAACACCGCGTGGCCGAAGGCGATTGCCGGGATATAGCCGAGCCCGACGGTCGTCGCCTGGGCTGCCTGTTCGCTCTCAAAACTGGTCAAAAGCCAGGCCGCGATATTCAGTGCGATCAGTGCGAGCGTCACCCACTGAACCTTGATATGTTTCAGCGTGTTGGCATCGTGAAGTGGTATGAACATAAAGGCCCCCGGGCGATCGTGATCGCGGCTAGCCTATCTGTTTTTTCCCGGAACCCAAAGCACATCCGCATGACCCCGGTCGTTTGCATGACGTGCGGCGACGAAGAGGAAATCGGAGAGCCGGTTGACATATTTCATCGCCGGCTCGCCGACGATTTCGCCGTCGGTGCGGGCAAGCGCCACCATCAAACGTTCGGCGCGCCGCGCAATCGTGCGGGCAAGATGCAGATGTGCGGCGGCCGGGCTGCCGCCTGGCAGGATGAAGGATTTCAGCGGCTCCAGACCGGCGTTCAGCTGGTCGATATCGTGCTCGACGCGGTCGACCTGCGTCTCGATGATCCGTAGCGGCTCGTAGGCCGGCGGCTCACCCGTGTCAGGGGTGGCGAGATCGGCGCCGAGATCGAAGAGGTCGTTCTGGATCGACATCAGCATGGCGTCGAGTTCGGGCAAGCCGGCCGTGTACAGCCGCGCCAGGCCGATCGCGGAATTGGCCTCGTCGATCGTACCGTAGGCCTCGATGCGCAGATCGTCTTTGAGCCGGCGCGGGCCGGACACCAGCCCGGTCGTGCCGTCATCGCCTGTTTTCGTGTAGATCTTGTTGAGCTTGACCACGGTTTCCCCCTTGAAGTCTGGTCAGGTCGGGCGGCCACCGCCGGTCAGCCAGAGTGTCAGCATGATCAGGATGACGGCAATCGCCTGCAGCAGCACACGAAGCTGCATCAGTTTGTTGGAAAGGTTGGGATCGCCGCCCTTCATCATGTTGAAGAGACCGCGGATCAGGACGAGGGCGACGACGCCCATGACGATGATCGCGAGGATATAGGTGACCGTGGACATGGTATTCAGCTTTCTCAGTMAGTCCGTCCGGCGCATCAGGCGGYAGAAGAGGTCTGCCGGAAGCAGCCGCTTCAGGAACATACCCTGCTTAGCCGGAGTCGTTACGGGATAATGTGGCCTCGGATTTTTCGAGTTCAATGCGTGGTTCAATACGGAATAGACCGCTTCCGGGCCGAGTTTGTGGCGATTGACCAGTCCCGATCCGTCGAGTCTCGCCAGTTGCCTGATGTAATCGACCGCGTGCGGCGAATTCTCGAGGTCGATATGCTCTTTGATCTTTGCGAGCGCATTGGCGGTGAAACGCGTGGCGATCGGTCCCGGTTCGATCAGGCTCACATGGATGCCGCTGCCCTGCAGCTCCATGCGCAGGGTGATGCTGAGGCCTTCGAGCGCGAATTTGGAAGCGGTGTAGGCGCCGCGATAGCGATAGGGGACGACGCCGAGGATCGACGAGCATTGCACGATCCGCCCTTGGCCACGTTTGCGCATCGGCGGAATGACCTGCCGCGTCAGTTCATGCCAGCCGAAGAAATTCGCCTCGAACTGTGCGCGCAGCGTTGCCGTCGAAAGATCCTCGACAGCGCCCGGCTGGCCGTAGGCGCCGTTATTGAAGAGTGCGTCGATGCGACCGCCGCTGCGTTCCAGAACCGCGCCGACCAGGTCGGAAATCGTCTCGGTCCTGGCATAATCCATCAGGAAGGCTTCGATGCCCTCCGCTTCCAGCCCCTTGAGATCGTCCGGCTTGCGCACCGTCGCGAAGACACGCCAGCCATCGGCTTTCAGCGCCCGCGCGCAATGAGCGCCGATACCGGACGAACATCCGGTCACGACGATGGTGCGCTGCTCCGCCATGGAATGATTCCTGTACAAAATGGGACTCGTTTCCCATATTCGGCCAGAGGATACAATCTGAAAGCCGGAGACAGAATGCTGAAGGTGCTGCGCACGATCTACGAGGTGGTCTATGACGCGATCTGTCACATGGTCGAGGACGACGGCTTCGCCATGGCAAGCCATGTGGCGCTTTCAAGCCTGCTTGCAGTTTTCCCCTTCCTGATCTTCGGCACGGCGCTTGCAAACTTCCTCGGCGCCGATCAGTTTTCCTCGACCGCCATCCACCTGATCTTCGACACTTGGCCCGAGGCGATCGCCAAGCCGCTCGCCGACCAGGTGCTGCAGGTGCTGACCATTCCACGCGGCGGGCTGCTGACGATCTCGGTGCTGGCGGCCGCCTATTTCGCCTCGAACGGCGTCGAGGCGCTACGCATCTCGCTCAATCGCGCCTACCGGGTGCAGGAAACGCGGCCCTGGTATTTCACGCGTCTCGCCAGCCTGGGCTACGTGCTGATCGCGGTCATCATCTTCGCGGCAATCAGCATCCTGCTCGTCGCCCTGCCGCTGGCACTCGACTATGCCAGGAAGTGGTTTCCGCTGTTTGCCGATACGCTCGACATCGTCTTCAGCTGGCGCATCTACGGCACGCTGGTGGTTCTGACGGTCGGACTGCTGGTCATGCATCTCTGGCTGCCAGCCGGCAAGCGGCGGGTCTTCGACGTCATTCCCGGCGTGCTGCTGACGCTGCTTCTCTGGCTCGCCGGCGCGCTGATCTTTGCCTATTACCTGGTGACCTTCGCCAACTATACGGCAACCTATGCCGGTCTCGCCTCTGTCATGATCGTGCTGATCTTCCTCTACATGGTCGGCGTCATCTTCATCATCGGCGCGGAGATCAATGCGGCGCTGATCAAGTTCCGCGTCTTCCGGATGTTCTCCCACACGCTTTCGATCGTCGGCAGAGAGCGTGTCGAAAGGCAGTCAGAGCCCGACAAGGCGGCGAATATCCGCTCCTGACATGCCCTGGGCGCGCAATTCGCCAAGCCCAGTGTCGCCTTGGCTTTTCGAAAGCTTGYGGCCATCCGCGCCAAGAATGAGACGGTGATGGTGATAGACCGGCTGCGGCAGGCCGAGCAGCACCTGCAACAGCCGGTGCACCGATGTCGCGTGGAAGAGGTCGAGCCCACGCACGACATGGGTGACGCCCTGCAGCGCATCGTCGACGACCACGGAAAGATGATAGCTCGACGGCGCATCCGAGCGCGACAGGATGACGTCGCCCCAGACGTCGGGCTCGGCGGCGATCTCACCTGTCCTGCCGTCGCCGGTTTCCGTCCAGAACAGCAGCTCGCCGATCAGGTCGAGCGCTTTGCGCATATCGAGCCGCCAGGCATGTTTCTTCCCAGGGGTCAGCAGGTCCCGCCATTCGTCTGCCGAACGCTCGCGATCATTTGCGGTATAATGCGGAGTGCCGTCGGGATCGCGCGGCCAGGATTCACCAGTCGCCTCGTAGGCAGCGACGCGCGCCTTCACCTCGCCGCGCGTCAGAAAGGCTGGATAGACCAGCCCGCGCTCGATCAGCGTGTGCAGCGCCGTCTGATATTCGGGAAAATGGTCCGACTGGCGCCGCACCGGGCTTTCCCAGCTGATATCAAGCCATTCGAGATTCCTGAGGATGCCGGCCTCGAACTCGGGCGTGCAGCGCGTCTGATCGATATCTTCGATGCGTAGCAGCAAGCGTGCTTGTTCGGCCTCGGCCATGTCGCGGTTCAGCAGGGCCGAGAGGGCATGTCCGAGATGCAACGGCCCGTTGGGGCTCGGCGCAAAACGAAAGACAGGTTTTTGACGCTCACTCGTGGTCATGCTTTCTTCTGCCATGGATTCGGCTTTTGAACCACTGCGAGGCAAAATGCAGATCATCCGCAACGAAGACGATGTCAGGCAGGGGCTCGAAGCGCTGCTTCGCCTCGATCCACGTCTTGCGCCGATTGTCGCGGAGGCCGGACCTATTCCGCTGCGGCTGCGTGAGCCCGGCTTTGCCGGTCTTGCCCATATCATCGTCTCGCAGATGGTGTCGCGCGCCAGCGCCGATGCGATCTGGCGGCGCATGCTGCCGGCGGACGGTCTTTTAACCGCCGGAGGCTACGCACTGCTTCACTCCGAGGCATGGCGCGAATTCGGCCTGTCGCGCGCCAAGGCCGAGACGCTGTCGCGGATCGCCGAGGCGGTCGCCTCCGGCCGCCTCGATCTCCCCGGGCTCTGCCTGAAGCCGCCGGGCGAAGCGCTTGGCGAACTCACCGCGCTGAAAGGCGTCGGTCCGTGGACGGCGGAGGTCTATCTGATGTTTTGCGGCGGCCATGCCGATGTTTTCCCGGCCGGCGATGTCGCGCTGCAGAATGCCGTCGGAGCGGCATTCGGTCTTGCAGCACGGCCGCCGGCAAAGGCGCTGACCCAGCTTGCGGAAGTCTGGTCGCCGTGGCGTTCGGTGGCGGCACGGCTTTTCTGGGCCTATTACGCCACGAAAATGCGCCGTGACATGGTGCCGATCGGCTGATCGGCAACACTCTTCAAATTGCCTTTATCCTCTGAATTTATTGGACTTCACAATCCTGTAACAACCGGCCTAATATACAGGTGCAGATGCCGAATCGATCAGGAGAGTCCCTTGACGATTGCAGTCTCCCCACAGGCCCTGCCGGCGCTCGTCCTGAACGCTGACTACCGGCCACTGAGTTATTACCCCTTGTCGTTGTGGTCCTGGCAGGACGCGATCAAGGCGGTATTTCTCGACCGTGTGAACATCATTGCAGAATATGAACATTCGGTTTCCTCGCCGAGCTTTTCGATGCGGCTTCCGAGTGTCGTGTGCCTGAAGACTTACGTTCAGCCGTCCCGCAATCCCGCCTTCACCCGGTTCAACGTCTTCCTGCGTGACCGGTTCGAATGCCAGTATTGCGGCGCCCATGACGACTTGACCTTCGACCACGTCATCCCGCGCGCCCATGGCGGCGAGACGACCTGGCAGAATGTCGTGGCAGCCTGCTCGCCCTGCAATCTGCGCAAGGGCAGCAAGCTTCCGAAGCAGGCAGGCATGTTCCCGGCGCAGAAGCCCTACCAGCCGACGGTGCAGGATCTGCACAATAACGGCCGGCTGTTCCCGCCAAACTATCTGCATGAAAGCTGGCTCGACTATCTCTACTGGGATACCGAACTGCAGCCATGATCGAACGGCCTACAGCGTCGCGCGTCTTTTCGGACGCGCAAAAGACGCTGTAGCATTTCGGTTTCCTGCATAATTTATTCAGTGGCGGCCTTGCGAACGCCGACAAAGGCGAAGGCCGCAAGCAGGATTCCGGCAATCACGTTCCAGCCGGCAAAAGACAGGCCGAGCACCCGCAGGGCCGCGTCGGTGCAGGACGGGCCCTTGATGGTGTTGAGCTCACCGAGCAGATCACCGGCATTGGTCGTCATGCTGCTTGCCGTCGTCGAGCAAGTGGCCGGGCCGGGCCAGAAATGCCATTCGACGCCGGCGTGATAGACACCCATGCCTGCCGTCACCAGCATCAGGATGCCGGCCGCGAGAATGAGCGCCCGGGTGATCCAGTTCGGCAGTCCGACGAGTTCGGAGATTGCGGCCAGGATCGCGATCGGGATGGCGTAATAATAGGGCTGACGCTGCAACAGGCAGAGCGCGCAAGGAATATAGCCGCCGATATACTGGAAGCCGAGCGCGGTGCCGACCGCCGCCGCCATGCCGATGGCGAGCAAAATGGAGTAGACAAAGCCSGGGCGGGCGAGCGGCGAGGAAGTGGCGGTCATGGCGGAGCTCCGCGAAATTGGCGCAGTGGGCAAACAGTTTATAAGCGATTCCGAGTGTGATGAGGACGCCTGCACCGATGCCGACGATCTGACCAAGGCGCTTCTCGACGAAGTGGCGGATCGGCTCGCCATATCGACGAAGCAGCCACGCCAAAAGCAGGAACCGAGCACCGCGAGCTATGATGGCTGAGATAACGAAGAAGCCTAGATTCATGCCAATGACGCCAGCCATAATGGTCACGACCTTAATCGGCGGAAGGTGTGCTAAGCCGGAAGTCACCAGCAATAGTAACAGGATTTCCCATTCGCCGTGAATTTCGCGTCGCAATCGCTCGAAATCATCGAATTTGCTGTAGAACTCAAGGACTGGTCTGGCGATTGCATCATAGGCGTAATAGCCGAGCGCCCAGCCGGCGATGCCGCCGAGGACGGAGGCGACAGTCGCAATCAGCGCATAGCGATAGGCGCGTTCCGGCTTGGCAAGCGCCATCGGCAGGAAGAGCACATCGGCGGGGACGAGAAAGACGGAGCTTTCGACGAAGGCGATGACGGCGAGCCAGACTTCGGCCGATTTGCGCGAGGCCAAAGACATGGTCCAGTCGTAAAGTCTGCGGAGCATTCCGTTTCCTTCCTGTTGCGGTGCAAAAAGCTTTAGGGGCCGTGCGCGGCGCTGTAAATGCTCGGCCGTGTCCTTCCTGCCACCGCCGTCGAAAAATTTTCGTGATGCGGGGTATCGGCACCTCTCCCAAGATTTCGTGGGATTGCGAATYGGCCATTCTGCGGCAAGCTGATTTGGGGTCGACGTGCAGGGTGGCAGGGGAATGTTCAAAGTGATCGAAGGCGGCCGTGGGCAGGCCGTGCAAATGGATGACCGATCCGAAGAGGGTCGTGGACCGAGCAAAGACGACGTGCGCCGGGAGGCTGCGCGGCGGCTGAACGAGAGCGGCTATCATCTCTCCCGCATCCGGGAATTCGCGACCGGCGTACCGATGCTGGCGTCTCTTAAATATTTGTCGCTGCAGATCGATTTCGCAGCCGAGACGTTGTCGCGGCATGATCCGATCCCGGAGGATTTCCACGCCGATGGCTATTGGCCGGCGGGCTGAAGCAATCACGGTGGCGCGATTGCCGCTGACATGCGGTGGCGTTTGCGTCAGGACAGGTCCATCGACTTTTCCCGTTGCTGACGCAGGACGTTCATTTCCGTCCGCTGCTGGGCCATTTCGCTAACGGCGGCGCGCAGATGTGGATGGTGCGACATGAACATGTTGAAGTCGCGCCGTTCGAGCACCTCGAACTGGCAGAAGTCGACGGCGATGACGTCGGCTGTCCGCCGTCCGCCGGTCAGGAGCGCCATTTCCCCGAAGAAGGCTCCCGGCTCCAGGCGGATCGCGCCGCTGGCGAGCCGCACTTCCACCGCGCCCGAGGAGATGAAATACATGCTATCGCCGCGATCGCCGCGGCGGATGACGCGTTCGCCGGGCGGCGCGGATTTCGCCTTGAAGAGCAGCAGCAGCTCCTCCTGCGCGTCCTCGTCGACCTCGGAGAACAGCGGGAAAGTCTCGATCAGCTGCTGCATCTTCAGTTGATGCTGGCGCTCGCGCTCTTCGCCGAGCGCCCTGATCTTTTCCAGTTCTTTGCCGAGCGCCTTCTGCCTGCTCCTGCCGTAGCTTTCCCAGAGAGAGGGCCATTTCGAATGGATGTATTTCTTCAGGCCGTCGGTCGCAAAGATCACGATCGGGTTGAGGGTGATCGACAGGATTGCTGCGGCCAGGATCAGATCCTGGCCCTCATGTGGCAGGAGCCCGAGTGAGACGCCGAGGCCGGCGAGGATGAAGGAAAATTCGCCGATCTGGGCAAGGCCGCCGGCCAACGTTAACCCCATGCTGATCGGGTATCGCAGCAGGATGACGATGAGGAAGGTGATGATGCCCTTACCGAGGATCACGAGCGCCAGCGCGCCGATCACGGCCAGCGGCTGGCGCACCAGGATCGAGGGGTCGAAGAGCATGCCGACGGAGACGAAGAACAGCACGGAGAAGGCGTTCTGCAACGGCAGCGAGTCGGCGGCTGCCCTGTGGCTGAGCTGGGATTCGCTCATGACGACGCCGGCAAAAAATGCGCCGAGTGCAAAAGAAACGCCGAAGATCGCCGCCGAGCCGAAGGCGATGCCGAGTGCGATTGCCAGCACCGTCAGCGTAAAGAGTTCGCGCGAGCCGGTGCGGGCGATCATCGTCAGCAGCCAGGGCACGATGCGAGGGCCGAGGAAGATCGCCATGGCGGCGAAGGCCACAACCTTCAGCAGCGTCAGGCCGATCGTCAGCACCAGTGGCAGGTCGCCGAGGCCGTGGTTGGTCGTATCGCTGGCGTTGCCACCCAGAAGCTCTGCGAGCGCCGGCAGCAGCACCAGCGCCAGCACCATCACCAGATCCTCGACGATCAGCCAGCCGACGGCGACGCGTCCGCTGGCCGCGTTAACGAGATTGCGCTCCTCCAGCGCCTTCAAGAGAACGACGGTGCTCGCCACCGACAGGCTGAGGCCGAGGACGATGCCGGCGCCGAGGCTCCAGCCCCAGAGTTTGCAAAGACCGATGCCCAACAGGGTGGCGAGGATAATCCGCCCGATCGCGCCCGGCACGGCGATGCCGCGCACGGCGAGCAGGTCGGAAGCGGAAAAATGCAGGCCGACGCCGAACATCAGAAGAATGACGCCCATTTCGGCGAGCTGGCCGGCAAGGGCGGTATCGGCGACGAAGCCCGGCGTGAACGGGCCCATCAGGATGCCCGCCATCAAATAACCGACGAGTGGCGGCAGCCGAAGCCTGTCGGCTCCATAGCCCAGGATCGCTGCGAAAACGAAACTGACGGCGACCGTCGCGATGAGTCCTACTTCCTGATGCACGTCCGCCCTCTCTTGTGATAGCGGCGGCCACTTTGGACGAAGCGCAAGCAAAATTAAACAGTTGATTTGGGGATGGGCTGCTGTTCGGGCCTTCGTTCTCAGTCCTGGCTGGTGCGGCGCAGACGTCGTCCGCGGCACGGTMGGGCCGTCACCGATGTTGGAACCACTTGCGTCTTGCCTCGTTGCCCTTTCATCAAGAAAGGAGAAACGACATGCGGAAGATGATCTTGAACTGTACTGTGGCGACCCTTGCCGTCTGTTCGTTTGCGGCGCCTGTTCTTGCCGACAGCGTGTATGTCAGGGAGCGTTCTTATGATGACGGCTATCGCCACGAGCGGGTACGACCCGGTATCACTATCAGCGAGCGTGGCGTCACTTTCGGTGCGGTGCGCGAACGTGAGCACCGCCGCTATCGCGATAATGGCTGCGAAACCAGGAGCGTCACCCGACAGACCGACGAAGGCGAGGTCACCAGGACGGTCCGACGCTGCAATTAACGAAAAAATATGCGATAAGGACGAAGCCCGGTTCCGACGAGCCGGGTTTTCGCCTTTTGTGGCAAGAATATCTCAATGCGGTGGTGAAAGTCGTCTGTCGGTGTTATGAGCACGCCTTTGGTAAAAGCGCGTTCCCAGCGCAAACACCGCCCGCACAGGATCTTTTAGTATGATTGAGCTTACGCCGTCCCAGATCGCCGCACTTAAACTCGCCAGGGATGGAGACCTTTATCCTCAGCCAGCCAACAAATGGACGCACGAGAACGCGACAGTGACTTATGCAAAAACTGACCGGTGGAAAGAGCGCCCGCAGAAAATAAAGTCGGTCACTGCCAAGACGCTCGGCGAGTTGAAGGAGCCGGGTTTTCTGGAGAGGCGGCATCTGGATGACGACGCATCAAAAGACGTCTACGGCATCACGATGGCCGGCAAGATGTGGCTGCTGAAAAACAAGTAAGGTCCGCTTAAGCGCTGAGTATTTTCACAAGCCTCCCAGCCTAACGGGATATGACGGCCTCATATCTGACTTTTCGGGAGGGACTTGAGATCGCCGCCAAAGCGACCTGGCCAATAAGAATTCTATCAGGTACGGGCGGCGGTCGAGACGGTGATGCAGTGTCGTCTTTCGCTGGCGCACAGCCGCCAGCGACCGTTATGACGCTCAAGCTTCACAGTGTCTTCGTTCGGAACTATGCGACTTCACGTGCCTGCTCGCAAAGCCATACGCAGAGTTGCCGTGGCGCCTGGCGCGCGTCATTGGAGCGCATGAGCGCAAAATGCCAGGCTGGCCCGCTCAGCACGTAGGGGAACGGCGCGATCAACCGGCCCTCGGTCAAAAGCGGCCGAAACAGCGACGGCGACAACAGCGCCACACCCACGCCTGCCAGCGCCGCATTGGCATCCAACTCGTGCGTGGGGTAATCGACCGCCAAAAAGCGCAAACCCTGCGGGGTCGCGCATTGAGCCTCCTTAAACCATTGCTCCCAATCAGGGTGCGGCAAAAGCTCGAAGTCAGCCAGCGCCTCCGGCGCGGCAAGCGTCCGCGTTCCAAGCAGGGAAGGCGACAGCATCGGCGTCACTTCTACGGGAGCGAGCCGATATTCTTCCAGCCCGGCCCATCCACCGCGACCCGTCCTTATGGCGACGTCGAATGCGCCCGTGTCACGTATTTCCGCCGAGACGTCGACCTCGATGATGGAAGCTCCAGGCGTAGGATAGCGCGCCAGACGCGGTGCAAGCCAGCGTGACGCAAAGGTCGGCGGCGCCGTGAGCCGGAGTGGCGGCGTCGCCGCCTGAAATTCTGCGAGCGCCTCACCGATCCCGGTTAATGCCTCCCGGATCCGGTTTGCCAGAACGGAGGCGGCGCCCGTCGGGACCACTCGCCGACCGGCGCGGATAAATAGCGGCTGACCGAGTTCAGCCTCCAAGGTGCGAATACGAAGGCTGACCGCCGCCGGCGTCAGAAACAAGCGTTCGGCTGCGCGCGCGAAGCTGCCGGCCGAGACACACGCCTCCAATACGCGCAGAGACTCCAATGACGGTCGCATGACCAGCTTCCCTTCACGATCAATTTATCTTGCGGTGACGACAAGCAAAGCGCGTTTTGAAGGCGGAACGCTCTGGTGCAATTTGGGGGCCAAGAATAGGAGATCTACTGTGTCCCTGCAATCTCAGCACCTGTTTACACTCTTTATCGCGCTTCATCCGACGCTGGAGCTTGGGCAGACGCCAGCCGGCGGCCGGCGCATTTTTCCTGTCTCGGGCGGACATTTCCAAGGGGAGCGCCTGAAAGGAGAAGTATCGCCGTTGATCGGATCGGATCTCCTGCTCGCTCGTACCGACGGAACATTTCAGCAAGATGTCAGGCTCCTCCTCGTCGCCGACGACGGGGGCCTCGTCCTCATGACCTATCGCGGCATAAGGCGTACGTCACAGGCCGTCGACGAGCGTTTGGCGCGCGGCGAAACGGTCGACGCTTCGGAATATTATCTGCGCACGACACCGTATTTCGAGACCGCCGCGCCAGCGCATGCGTGGCTCAACAGCATTGTCGCGGTCGCAAAGGGCGGCAGGTGTCCGGGCGGTGTCGAATACGAAGTCTTTGAAGTTCTGTGACCACGATATTGTCCTCGCCGCTCTCACATCGCGGGGGGGCCAGATCGTCCGCGCGAGACGACGCAGTCCGCTTGCGTTGCTTGAACTATCTGACGAAGAGCTTGAAGATTTTGGTGGTGCCCCATGCCGGAGTCGAACCAGCACTTCTTTCGAAACTCGATTTTGAGTCGAGCGCGTCTACCAATTCCGCCAATGGGGCAACGGATACGAACGGGCGGCTGTCTAACATGCGAGCGCCCGCGCGCGCAAGACGGGCAAGCGAAGTTATCGGACTGATCCGGTAGAGAGATCCGGCCTCGTTTCGAGGCCGGATCCTGTTTGACATCAATGGGCGGCAGCCGGTGCCGGGCTGCTCAGGCCGGACTTCTTCAGCGTGATCGCCAGGATCGAGGCCAGCAGGCAGAAGGCGCCGGCGACGAAGAAAGCAGGCAGGTAGCTCGAAAGCTCCGTGCGCGAGAGGCCGGCGCCATAGGCGGCGGTGGCGGCTCCCAGCTGATGTCCGGCAAAGACCCAACCGAAGACGAGGCCGGTCTTTTCGCGGCCGAAGCGGTCGGCGGCGATCTTGACGGTCGGCGGCACGGTGGCAATCCAGTCGAGGCCGTAGAAGACGGCAAAGATGGACAGGCCGTAAAAGCTGAAATCGCTGAAGGGCAGGTACAGCAGCGACAGGCCGCGCAGGCCGTAATACCAGAAAAGCAGCCAACGATTGTCGAAGCGGTCGGACAGCCAGCCGGAACCGATGGTGCCGAAGAAATCGAAGATGCCCATGACAGCCAGCACACTGGCCGCGGCCACCGGCACGATGCCGAAGTCGCCGCACAGGGTGACGAAATGGGTCTGGATCAGGCCGTTGGTGCTGAGACCGCAGATGAAGAAGGTGGCAAAGAGGATCCAGAAGGTCGAGGTCTTCGAGATTTCCTTGAGGACGGTGATCGGCGTCATCAGCGCGGCGCCGAGGGAGGTGCTTGCCGGCGGCGGCGTCACCTGCGTCTCACCGAAGGCGGGCAGGTTGAGGTCGGCGGGGCGGTCGCGCATGAAGGCAAGCACGGCAAGGGCTGCGACCATGATCATGGCGCAGACGAAAAACACCGTCGAGCGCCAGCCATAACGTTCCGTCAGCTCCGCCATCAACGGCAGAAAGACGAGCTGGCCGGTGGCCGAGCTTGCCGAGAGCATGCCGACGACGAGACCGCGATGCTTGGTGAACCAGCGGCTGGAGATCGTTGCGGCGAGCACCATGGCCGTCAATCCCGTGCCTAAACCGACGACGATGCCCCAAAGCAGCAGCAACTGCCACAGCGTCGTCATGAACAGCGAACCAACGAAGCCCGCGCCGATCAGCGCCAGTGCGAAGACGATGACCTTGCGCACGCCGAAATAATTCATGAAGGCGGCGGCGAACGGACCCATGAAGCCGAAAAGGATCAGGCGGATCGCAAGGGCCGAGGAAATCTGCGAGGTCTCCCAGCCGAACTCGTCCTGCAGCGGCTTGATGAGCACGCCGGGTGCGCCCATGGCGCCGGCGGTGACCAGCATGGTGAGGAAGGTCGCGGCGACGACGACCCAGCCGTAATGGATGTTGCGTCGGGCAAGGGAGGAGGCGAGGGCTGTGGAAACCATGGGCAAGATTCCGTTTGAATTCAGGTTCGAGAAGATACTAGATCGATTTACATGATGGCCATCATATTTCTTGCGTATTGATGATGGACGTCATATATTTTGTCAAGCGACTATTTCTGGAGACGACAATGCGGGTCAGCCGCGAAAAATTTGCCGAAAACCGCGAAAGGATTCTGAGCGTTGCCGGCGTGCTTTTCCGCGAAAACGGCTTTGACGGGGTCGGCGTCGCCGACATCATGAAGGCGGCGGGGCTGACGCATGGCGGCTTCTACGGTCATTTCGGTTCGAAGGACGACCTGGCGCTGGAGGTCAGCCGCAAGCTGATCGATAGGGTGGAAGAGCGCTGGAAGGAACATATCGCCGAATCGCCCGACCGGCCGCTGGCCGCTCTTCTCGACCATTATATCCACTGGCGCACGGTTGACGATCCCGGCGGCAGCTGTGTCTTCGCAACGCTGATCCAGGAAGTCAGCCGCAGCCGCGGCGCCGTCCGCGCGGTTTTCAGCGATGGGCTTTCCGTGCTGGTCGAGACGCTTGCCGATATCGTTCCCGGCGAAACGGAGGAGGAGCGCCGCGCCAATGCGACGACGACACTCTCATCGATGATGGGCGCTGTCATTCTTGCCCGCGCGGTCGAGGACAGGGCGCTTGCCGAGCAGTTTCTGGTGACCATGCGCCGGCAGCTCGATCCTGACAGCCAGACATAATCTCAGTCGCGAAAGGCGATGAGGACGTTGCTCTCGACGATCTCGGTGAATTTTCCATCCGGCGAGAGGGTTGCGAGTTCGTTTCGCAGCGCCTGCTCGAATTCTATCGTCCTGTCGCCGAGCGCGTGTGGCGAGGTGACCGACATGGAGAAGGCGCGGCCGATGATCTCGTCGGCATCGATCACCCGCTCCGTAACGATGCCGATGCGTTCGAGATTGCGGAAGGGGGAGCGCAGCAGAAATTCTTCGTGCTTTTTCCAGTCCGCTCCATGGCGGAGCTGCCGCTCGGTCCGCATCCGTTCCGGTGAAAAGCGTTCGGATAGCCTCTCCATCGCCTCGCGCCAGGCCGGTGAGGAGGAGATATGCCGGTCGCCGAAAAGGGCGACTGCTCCTCCGGGCTCTGTCAGCGTGTCCAGCATCGCAAGCGTTGCGGCGCGATCCATCCAGTGGAACGAGCGGCCCATGGTGGTCATCTTCAGCGGTCCGAAGGCGAAGCCGAGATCATAGGATGAACCAAGGACGAATTTGACGGCGACGCCAGCTGCCGCCGCATCCTCGCGTGCCGCCTCCAGCATTTCCGGCTCCGGATCGAGGCCGGTGACGTCGGCGCTGCCAAGGCGGGCGAAAGCGATGCCGATCTGGCCCGGGCCGCAGCCGAGATCAAGCAGACGATCGCCCGGCCGAAGGCCGGTTCTGGCCGTCACACGCTCGATCAGCGTGTCGGGATAGGGAACGCGGAAACGGCTGTAATAGGCGGCGGTGGTGCGGAAACGGCGGGGCTCGAAAGGAATGGTGGTCATGACAAACGATTCCTCGATATCTCAGGGCAATCGCTAGGGCCGAACTATGACCGCCGTGTGATGCCTTGCCGCCAGAGGTGCTGTTGCTTGGATAGGAGATGGTCGGTTCGATCTCCCTCTCCCGCAGACGGGAGAGGGGTTGCCTTACATGCACCGACGGATGGAGTCAGTCGGCCAGAGCCTATTTGAAGCCGGCGATGGCGTGCGGGACATAGGGTGCTTCCAGTGCTGCGATTTCCTCGGCGGTGAGCTTGACCGAGAGCGAGGCAACGGCGTCTCTGAGGTGGTTCGGTTTGGACGCACCGATGATCGGGGCGGTCACCGCACTCTTCTGCAGGATCCAGGCGGTTGCGACCTGGGCGCGGGAGATATTGCGGGCCTTGGCGATTTCGGCCACGGCTCCGACGATCTTGCTGTCGGCATCAATGGACTGGGTGTAGAGCGTCTTGCCGAATTCGTCGGTTTCGCTGCGCGCCGTCGTTTCATCCCAGTCGCGGGTCAGGCGGCCGCGGGCAAGCGGGCTCCAGGGGATGACGGCGATCTTCTGATCCTCGCAGAGTGGCAGCATTTCGCGCTCTTCCTCACGGTAAAGCAGGTTCAGGTGGTCCTGCATGCTGACGAATTCGGTCCAGCCGTTCAGCCTGGAGACGTAGAGCGCTTTGGCGAATTGCCAGGCATACATGGAGGAGGCGCCGATATAACGCGCCTTGCCCGATTTGACGACGTCGTGCAGCGCTTCCAGGGTTTCCTCGATCGGCGTCGTGTAGTCGAAGCGGTGGATCTGGTAGAGATCCACGTAGTCGGTGCCGAGGCGACGCAGGCTGTTGTCGATCTCGTCGAAGATCGCCTTGCGCGACAGGCCGGCGCCGTTCGGGCCTGGCCGCATGCGGTTGAACACCTTGGTCGCCAGCACGATGTCCTCGCGTTTGGCGAAGTCTTTTATGGCTCGGCCGACGATCTCCTCTGAGGAACCATTGGAATAGGTGTTGGCGGTGTCGAGGAAATTGATGCCGAGGTCGATCGCCTGCTTGATCATCGCCCGGCTTTCTTCTTCCCTGAGGCTCCAGGCATGATTGCCGCGGCCGGGGTCGCCGAAGGTCATGCAGCCCAAGCAGATTTTCGACACTTCGAGACCGGTCTTGCCAAATTTTGCGTATTCCATGAAACGACTCCGTGATGAATTGGATGACCCCCAGGCGGCTTTCCATGATTTAGCGCGCGATGGCCAAAGTCGCAGGGCGGCAAATGAAGAATCTATGCTGCATGCGCACAATGATCCGTGATCGACTTCTGAAGCTCATCGCTGTCGATTCCGGCTGYAGCTTGCACTTCCGCGCCGCAAGATGTTAGCTGATGCAGCATTTTACTGGAATCCGACCATGCAATTGCCGTCCCACGATCGCTACGACGATCTTTATCGCGATTTCTCCTGGCGGATTCCGGAGGATTTCAATATCGGCCGCGCCGTCAGCGACGACTGGGCGGCTAGAGATCCGGAGCGTGTCTGCCTTGAGCATTTCAGCCCCGATGGCGATCACCGCGCGATGACCTATCGCGAGCTCGCCGACCGTTCCTCGGCCTTTGCAAATGCGCTCGTTTCACTTGATATCAAACGCGGCGATCGCGTCGCGCTGCTCTTGCCGCAATCCTTCGAAACGGTGATCGCACATGTGGCGATCTACAAGACCGGCGCGATTGCGCTGCCACTGGCGCTGCTCTTCGGCGTCGAGGCGCTGGAATACCGGCTGAAGGCGGCAGGTGCTGTGGCCGTCGTCACCAACGGCTTCGGTCTCGAACGCATCCGGCAGATCCGCGGGCGCCTGCCGGGGCTGAAGCATATCGTCAGCATCGACGGGGCGAGTGCCGATGCGGCTGCTTTCGCCGAACTGGTGGATGGCCATCCCCCTGTCTTCAACATCGCCACAACCGGTCCTGATGATCCGGCGCTGATGATCTTTACCTCCGGTACGACGGGGCCGCCCAAGGGCGCTTTGCATGGCCATCGCGTCCTGCCCGGCCATATTCCCGGCATGCAGTTCGCCCATGAGGGTTTTCCGCGGCCGGGCGACAAGGTCTGGACGCCGTCCGACTGGGCGTGGGCGGGCGGTCTGCTCAATGCGTTGCTGCCGAGCCTTCTGCTCGGAATTCCCGTCGTCTCGTCGCCGGCGCAGAAATTCGATGCCCATATGGCCTATCGCGTCATGGCGGAGATGGATGTGCGCAACGCCTTCATTCCGCCGACGGCGCTGAGGCTGATGAGATCCGTGCCCGATCCACGCTCGAAATATGATCTGGTGCTGCGCACCATCGGCTCGGCCGGAGAATCACTCGGCCGCGAGACCTATGAATGGGCGCGGCATACGCTCGGCATCACCGTCAACGAATTCTACGGCCAGACGGAGTGCAATTTCGTGCTCGCTTCCAGCGCTGCCTATGGCGTCACCAAGGCCGGTGCCATCGGACGCGCAGTGCCTGGGCATCGCGTCGCGATCGTCAGCGAGACGGGCGACGAGTTGCCCGTCGGCGAACCGGGCCAGATCGCCATCGCCAGTCCCGATCCTGTGATGTTCCTCGGCTATTGGGACGATGCGGCGGCGACCGAACGAAAGTTCGCCAAGGGCTGGCTGCTCACCGGCGATATCGGTCGGCAGGACGCCGAAGGCTACGTCACCTTCGAAGGCCGCGATGACGACGTCATCACCTCGTCGGGATATCGCATCGGCCCGGCCGAGATCGAGGACTGCCTGATCGGCCATCCCGCCGTGCAGCTCGCCGCCGCCGTCGGCAAGCCCGATGCCGTGCGCACCGAGATCGTCAAGGCCTATATCGTGCTTTCACCGGGCCATCACCCAAGCGAGGCGCTGGCCGCCGAGATAAGGGAGTGGGTGAAGACGCGGCTTTCGATGCATGAATATCCGCGTGAGGTGGAGTTCATCGATGCATTGCCGCTGACCACCACCGGCAAGGTGATCCGCCGGCTGCTGCGGGAGAAGGCGGCCAGCGAGGGATAGATCATTTCCGAAGGTGATCTATCTTTTTGTTTTTGCGCAATTCCGGACGCAAAACCGCAACGCACTTTTGCTGGAATTGCTTTAGCCCCGGCCAGCGAGCGACATGATCTTTTCGCGCAGCATCTTCGCCATGTTGCGGGTGCTGCGGTACATGTGGAGCTGGGCTGAGACCTGGCGCATGTCGCGGTCGCCGTTCTGCGTCAGGCCGATCACCAGCGTTCCCATCTCCTCGCGCTCCTGCCAGAAGCGGCTCATGATCGGATGATCCGAGACAGCGCAGGAATCGGAGCGCACGATATTGGCATCGTCGAGATGCCATTCGGTGAGTTCGCTCATCAAAAGCTTGCCCGGCGAATAGCGGGCGTAGTTCTCGTCATACGCGGTCTTCCACGTATAGGCCTCGCCGCCCATCATCAGCACGACGATGGCGGCGATCGCCTTGCCGTTGAGATCGATCGTGTGAATACGCACGGCATCGATGGCGGCAAGGTTCGACACCGCCTCGCGGGCGAAGGCCGTATGATAACGATCGGTGACGAGAGCGCTTCGCCGCTTGCCCTTCCAGCCGCCGGCTTCCATCGCCAGGAATTCCTCGAAGCGGACATGGATTTCGCGCGGCTGGCGGGCGACGGTATAGACCGCTGTTCCCACGTCCTCCAGCAGGCGCCACTGGCGGCGCATCTCGCGCATATGCGAGGAGGAGATGGTTTTGCCAAGATAGGCGGGCGCCTCTTCGTCGCTCTGCAGCATCGGGCGAAGGTAGGGATTGGTGACAGTAACGGGAAGATTGCGGCTGAGCGCCACGGCCTTGAGCATGCGCACGAAGATACCGTTCAGCCTGAGATCCGGCAGAACCAATATGCCGGGCAGATTGAGATCGCGGGCGGTCAGTCCCTCGAAGAGATTGTCGAGCGTCTCGGCGGCATCCTCGCCATCGACGAGCGGCGTGCCGAGCGGACCGAAGCTGTTCGACCAGCCGCGGATGATCGATGGGCCGACGGCGAAGCCAGGCTTGTCGACCGAAAACGGCAAGAGGAACCGCATGCGGCTGCGGCCGGCATTGTGATCGCGGATCAGGGCGAAGTTCACTTGCCGATCTTCGAGCCGCGGCATGGCGGGGGCGAGGAAGCGGCCGGAGAAAAAGACGTTCGGCTCCATCGCCCGGTTGGAGAGGAAATCGAGCTCATCCTGAAGCTCATAGCCCAGCTTGCCGGGATAGAGGCAGAGCTCGCGCCCCGGCCGGCCGATCTCGGCGCGAGCCTCGGCCCGCGGTGCTTCGAAATTCAACGCGGCGAGATCATGCACCATGCGGTTTGCGGCGCTGTCGGTGCTTTCGGTAACGGGGGGAACACGCACCATCTATCGAACTCTCATTTCAGGCGTTGCGGTGGAGGGGCTGGCGAAGGCGAAAAGGACGATGCCGAGCGTGTGGCGCACGGCGACATGCAGCAGGATCGCCTCAACCGCCATGGCCGAGGCCGTGGCGATCGCCGTGCCCTCGATGCCGTAATGCGGGATCAAAGCGAGGTTGAGGCTGACATTGGCCGTCAATGCGCCGGCATAGAGTGCGACGCAGAGGTTCTGCTTGCCTGCCATCATCAGCAGCGTTTCGGCCGGGCCGACCAGCGATTTGGCGAGGATGCCGGCGAGCAGGATCGCCATCACCAGATAGCCTGATGTAAAGGCGCCGCCGAAGAGCGACAGCAGCAGATGGCCGGCCGCAAGCACGACAAGGCCGACCCCGAGCGCCGGCCAGAAGGTCCAGCGGGCGGCGTCGATGGCAGCGGTTGCCAGCTGGGCGTGGTCGCCTTCGGCGATGATCGAGGAAAAGCGCGGGCCGGAGGCCGCCTTGACCGAGAAATTGATGAAATGCACCAGCGCCATCGTCTTGGCGGCGGCGAAATAGATGGCGACGTCGTGCGGTTCGAGGAAGATGCCGACGACGACGACATCGGAATTGGTGAGCAGGAAGCTCACGCCCTCGATCAGGAAAATCGGGAAGGCGACGCTGAACCAGGCGAGAAAATCGACCTTGCGCGGGCCTTCGTCATAATGCCGGCGAAGGCGGTAGAGCGTTGCGGCATACTGACCAAGGGCGGTGACGAAGGTGGCGACGAGTGCTGCCTGCATCGCGGTGACGGCCGTGTGCTCGGCGCCGATGGCAATCGCGATCAGCATGAAGAGGATGATGAGGATCGGGCGGACGATGTAAACCGGGCTCAACGCCATCACTGGCCAATGGTTCGCCCGTGACGTGCCTTCCAGAATATCGCCGAGCGCGATCATCGGCATGGCGAGCAGGCCGATGAAGATCGGGACGAGATAATAGACCTGGATCATATCGCCGAAGAAATGCAGTCCGAGCATGCCAGCGGCGAGCACCGTCGTGCCGGAAAGCAGCGCAAAAATCCGAGCCGTGCCGGTCAGGCCGCGGATTTCCTCGAAAGCGCCCGCTGCCCTGTATTGCGGCAGGAAGCGGATGATCGCGGTGTGGAAACCAAGGCATGAGAGATCGCCGAAGACGACGACCAGCACCCAGACGAAAACGAAGATACCGTATTCATATTCGCCCATCAGCCGGGCAAGTACGATCTGGGAGACGAAGGCAAGTGCTGCGCTGAGGATGCGGATCGAAAACGCCGTCAGCGCCATGCGCTGGGCGGCCGCCTTCTCCCCGCGTTCGTTGAGCACGGCCGCAAGCATGCGCAGCGTACGGCCGCCGATTGGGCGCAGGCCCGCTGGCAGCATCTTCTCCGCTGTTTCTATGACCGCCATGATGAACACGCAAAACTCTGAGGTCAGGCAAATCGCCCCTGAAGTCTTGACAGAACAGGGTTAAGAAACGGTTCCGCATCGGGCTGCCGTCCAACGCTGAAATTCCGGTTTTCCGGCGTTGCCGCAGAAAAGAAAATGCCGCCCGAAGGCGGCATTTTCGCGGATCTTTGCGGCTTGCCTCAGACCTGCTCGAAGGCGCCGTGGCAATGCTTGTATTTCTTGCCGGAGCCGCAGGGGCAGGTCTCGTTGCGGCCGACCTTGCCCCAGGTGGCGGGATCATCCGGGTTGCGGTTTTCAGGAGAAACGATGACTTCCGATGCCTGGTAGATCGCCGGGGCGAAATCGTCCTCGCCGGTCGTCGGATCCAGGTGGTGGGCCTGCATCAGCGGCGGTTCAGGCTCGGCAGGCGCCTGCTGCACCAGTTCGACGCGCATCAGCTGGGCGGTGACGGCCTCGCGCAGATTGTTGAGCAGCGCCGTGAAGAGCTCGAAGGCCTCCGACTTGTATTCCTGCAGCGGATCGCGCTGGGCATAGCCGCGGAAGCCGATGACGGAGCGCAGATGGTCGAGGTTGACGATGTGCTCGCGCCAGAGATGATCAAGCGTCTGCATGACGATCGAGCGTTCGACATAATGCATGATGTCGTCGCCGAAACGCTCGGCCTTTTCCGTGAAGGCCGCATTGGCGGCTTCCGTCAGGCGCTCGCGGATATCGTCCTCGCCGATGCCTTCTTCCTTCACCCAGTCCTCGACCGGCAGGTCGAGATTGAGGATGTTCAAAGCGCCGGTCTTCAGGCCGACGGCATCCCATTGTTCGGCATAGGCGCGCTCAGGGATATGCTTGTCGACCATGTCCTCGATCACCTCACGGCGCATGTCGGAAACGGTCTCGGAAATATTGGTCGATTCCATCAGTTCGAGGCGCTGCTCGAAGACCACCTTGCGCTGATCGTTGAGAACGTCGTCATACTTCAGGAGGTTCTTGCGGATGTCGAAGTTGCGGGCTTCGACCTTCTTCTGGGCGCGCTCCAGGGCCTTGTTGATCCAGGGATGGACGATCGCCTCGCCCTCCTTGAGGCCGAGCTTGGTCAGCATGCTGTCCATGCGGTCGGAACCGAAGATGCGCATCAGGTCGTCCTGAAGCGAGAGGTAGAACTTCGAGCGGCCGGGGTCACCCTGACGACCGGAGCGGCCGCGCAGCTGGTTGTCGATGCGGCGGCTTTCATGGCGTTCGGTAGCAATGACGTAGAGACCGCCGGCTTCGAGCGCCTTCTGCTTGAGTTCCTTGATCTCCTCGATGATCGCCTGGATCCGGGCGTCACGCTCCGGACCGGCTTCGACTTCACCGAGTTCGCGCTCGATGCGCATGTCGAGATTGCCGCCGAGCTGGATGTCGGTGCCGCGGCCGGCCATATTGGTGGCGATTGTGATGGCACCCGGTACACCCGCCTGGGCGACGATATAGGCTTCCTGCTCGTGGTAGCGGGCGTTCAGCACCTTGAAATCGTCGAAGCCTTGCTTGCGCAGGCGCTCGGCGAGCAGTTCCGATTTCTCGATCGAGGTGGTGCCGACCAGCACCGGCTGGCCGCGCTTGTGGGCGTCGAGGATCTCCTCGATGATCGCCTTGAACTTCTCGTCGAAGGTCCGGTAGACCTCGTCGTCCTCGTCGAGGCGCTTGATCGGCAGGTTGGTCGGGACCTCGATGACATCGAGATTGTAGATGTTGGCGAATTCTTCCGCTTCCGTCTGTGCCGTACCCGTCATGCCGGCGAGCTTGTCGTACATGCGGAAGTRGTTCTGGAAGGTGATCGAGGCCAGCGTCTGGTTTTCCGGCTGGATCTGCACCTTTTCCTTGGCTTCGAGCGCCTGGTGCTGGCCTTCCGAATAGCGGCGGCCCGGCATCATGCGGCCGGTGAACTCGTCGATGATGACGACTTCGTCGTTGCGGACGATATAGTCCTTGTCGCGCTGGAAGAGCTTGTGGGCCTTCAGCGCGTTGTTGACGTGGTGGACGATCGCAACGTTCTCGATGTCGTAGAGCGCGTTGCCTTTCAAAAGGCCGGCCTGGCGGAGCAGGTTTTCCAGCTTCTCGGTGCCCTCTTCGGAGAAGTTGGCGGAACGCTGCTTCTCGTCGATCTCGTAATCGCTGGGCACCAGCAGCGGAATGTAGGCGTCGATCGTATTATAGAGTTCGGAGCGGTCGTCGAGCGGACCGGAGATGATCAGCGGTGTGCGCGCCTCGTCGACGAGGATCGAGTCCACTTCGTCGACGATTGCGAAGTTGTGGCCGCGCTGAACCATCTGGTTCTTCTCGTACTTCATGTTATCGCGCAGATAATCGAAGCCGAGTTCGTTGTTGGTGGCGTAGGTAATGTCGCAGGCGTAGGCCGCGTGGCGTTCCTCGTCGGAGAGGCCGTGGACGATGACGCCGGTGGTCATGCCGAGGAAGCCGTAAACGCGGCCCATGGTCGCGGCATCGCGCTGGGCGAGGTAATCGTTGACGGTGACGACGTGCACGCCCTTGCCGGAAAGCGCGTTCAGATAGACCGGCAGGGTGGCGACGAGGGTCTTGCCTTCGCCGGTCTTCATCTCGGCGATCGCATTCGAATGCAGGATCATGCCGCCGACCAGCTGTACGTCAAAAGGTCGCAGGCCGAGAACGCGGCGCGAGGCTTCGCGCACGACGGCAAAGGCCGGGATCAGAATGTCGTCCAGCGTCTTGCCCTCGGCGAGCAGGGCGCGAAACTCCACGGTCTTTGCCGCGAGCTGCTCGTCCGTCAGGGCCTTCGTCTTCTCTTCGATAGAGTTGATGGCAGTGACGTTCGGCTGGAAGGACCGCACGCGGCGGTCGTTGGAAGACCCAAATAACTTGCGGGCTATACCGCCAAAGCTGACCATATGACTGGCCCTTTCTCAATATTCATCCCCGGCGTTTCTTGTTCGCGGCCCAGCCGAAAATCAGGCGCGCGCCTTAAAACGCCCGGAAACTGTTCTGGACGCGAGGTTGCGTGACAGATAAGAGGGGGGTCGAATGATGTCAACGGATTTGGCGGATACAGAAAGGCCACAATCCGATGTTGATGGCTATTTTGGGCTGGATTCAGGGGATGCTGAAACCGGCAATGTAACTGTGAAGGGTATTTCATGTTGAGCACCAACAAACTTGCCGTTCTGGCGTTCGCAACTTTTGTTGCGCTCCAGGCTCCGGCCTATGCCGATGACGCCGTCATCGCCAAGGTCGGCACTCTGGAGATCCACCAGTCGGAACTCGACCTCGCCGTCGCCAATCTCGACCCGCAGCTGGCACAGCTTCCCGATGACCAGAAGAAGGTCGCAGCCCTTTCCGCCGCCATCGACGTCAAGCTGCTCGCCGCCGATGCTGCGGCCGAGAAGCTCGATCAGACCGACGAATTCAAGAAGCGCATGCAGTATCTCACCGACCGCGAGCTGCACAATGCCTATTTCAAGAAGCATGTCGTCGACATCGTGACGCCTGACGAAGTCAAGGCCCGCTACGACAAGGAAGTCGCTGCCCTGCCGAAGCAGGAGGAAGTCCACGCCCGTCACATCCTCGTCAAGACCGAGGACGAAGCCAAGGACATCATCAAGCAGCTCGACGCCGGCAAGGATTTCGCCGAACTCGCCAAGGAAAAGTCCACCGATCCGAACAAGTCGGAAGGCGGCGATCTCGGTTATTTCTCGCGCGGCCGCATGGTCAAGGAATTCGAAGACGCAGCCTTCGCGCTTGAGAAGGGCACCTATTCCAAGACGCCCGTCAAGACCGATTTCGGCTTCCACGTCATCAAGGTCGAAGATAAGCGCGACGCTCCGCCGCCGCCCTTCGATCAGGTGCAGGATCAGGTTCGTCAGCTCGTCATGCGCGACAAGTATCTTGAGCTTCTGAACAAGGCGAAGGCTTCGGCCAAGATCGAGATCACGGACGAGACGCTGCGCAAGGGTTACGACCAGGCCAACAAGCAGCCGGAGCCGGGCAGCGAGCCCGTCGCGCCGGCGCCGCAGCAGTAATATTCGCATCAGGGCCCGGTTCTTCCGGGCCCTTCATTAGATCCGGATGTTTTTGGCCTGATCGACCTGAAATCTGAATCCGGATCTAAATCAAAAAGCAGAGCATGATGTCGTCCGAAAACCGCTGACACTTTTCGGCATCATGCGCTGGCATCGTTTGTTGTCGCATTTCCGGACGGCGAACCGGTTTCCAATTCGCCTGGAAATGCTCATTGGCAGGTCTCATCATGTCCGGTTCCGTCTCTCCGCTTGCTCCGAAATCCTTCGTCTCGATGCCACCGCTGCGCGGCGTGCGCATGGCGACGGCTTCCGCCGGCATCAAGTACAAGAACCGTACCGACGTGCTGATGATGGTCTTCGACAGGCCGGCGACCGTCGCGGGCGTTTTTACCCGCTCGAAGTGCCCGTCGGCGCCGGTCGATTTCTGCCGCGCCAACCTCCCCCATGGCAGCGCCCGCGCCGTCGTCGTCAACTCAGGCAATGCCAATGCTTTCACCGGCCTGAAGGGCCGCCAGGCGACTGCGCTGACGGCGAAATCGGCTGCCGCTGCTGTCGGCTGCGCCGAGAATGAGGTCTATCTGGCCTCGACCGGCGTCATCGGCGAACCGCTCGATGCCACCAAATTTTCAGGCGTTCTGGAACGGATGCAGGTCGAAGCGACCGGCGATTTCTGGTTCGAGGCTGCCAAGGCGATCATGACGACCGACACCTATCCGAAGGTTTCCACCCGCAGCGCCGAGATCGGCGGCGTGGCCGTGACGATCAACGGCATCGCCAAGGGCGCGGGCATGATCGCGCCTGATATGGCGACGATGCTCTCCTTCGTCGTCACCGATGCCGACATCGCGCCTGCCGCGCTGCAGGCGCTTCTGTCTGACGGCGTCGGCCCGACCTTCAATTCCATGACCGTCGACAGCGATACCTCCACCTCCGATACGCTGATGCTGTTTGCGACAGGTGCCGCAGCCGAGGACGGCCAGGTCCGCATCGAACGCGCCGATGATCCGCGCCTTGCCGCCTTCCGAGCCGCACTCAACGAAGTGCTGAAGGATCTGTCGCTGCAGGTGGTGCGGGACGGCGAGGGCGCCACCAAGATGCTCGAAATCACCGTGACGGGCGCAGAGAGCGATGCCGCCGCCAAGCGCATCGGGCTGTCGATCGCCAATTCGCCGCTGGTCAAGACGGCGGCCGCCGGCGAGGACGCCAATTGGGGCCGTATCGTCATGGCCGTCGGCAAGTCCGGCGAGATGGCCGACCGCGACCGGCTCGCCATCTGGTTCGGCGACATCAGGGTCGCCGTCAATGGCGAGCGTGATCCCGATTATTCCGAGGAGGCGGCCTCGAACGTCATGAAGGCGCAGGATATCCCCGTCAAAGTCGATATCGGGCTCGGCACCGGCACGGCAACCGTCTGGACCTGCGACCTCACCAAGGAATATGTTGCGATCAATGGCGACTATCGGAGCTGATCGTTCATTGGCGCAGGCATCCATTTCCTCACACAATCTGCCGCTGGTCCGCAGGCTGGAGGCCGTCGGCTTTCGCGCCTGGCCAGCGGCATCCGTGCAATATGACGGCAGCTGGCAGGTGCGGCTGACGGCCGGTCACCCGTCCAACCGACTGAATTCGATCGTGCCGCTTGATCCTTCGGATCATCGCGACGTCGAAATCCGCCTGGAAAAAGCGCGCCGGAAGTTCGAGGCCTATGGCCGCGCTGCCGTGGTCCGCCAGACGCCGCTTGCCTCGCCGGTGCTGATCGAACTTCTGCGCGCGCAGAACTGGACGCGCTTCGACGATACGGTGGTGATGACCTGCGACCTTGCCGAGGCAGAGCTGCCGGATACGCTCGATCACCTGCCGACCCATGATGTCGGCCGTTTCGTCGACGCCAACCTCGCCGTCGAGCAGGCGCCACTGAGGCTGAAGCCGGCGCTTGCCGAGATCATTTCGGCGATCAAGCCGCCATCCGGCCTGTTCATGATCGAGAACGCGGCGGACGGCCCGCTTGCGACCGTGCTCTGCGTCCAGGACAACGACCTCGCCGGCATCATGTCGCTTTCGGTCTCCGAGGCGCGGCGGCGCGAGGGGCTCGGCACCGAAATCCTGACCTCGGCGCTACGCTGGGCGCGCATGCGTAGCGCCCGTTCGGCCTGGCTGCAGGTGAAGCTGTCCAACCGCCCGGCCATCGCACTTTATGAGCGCCTCGGTTTTCGCGACGCCTATCATTATTGCTATTGGCAAAAGGAGCCGCGATGAGCGAGGCGGGCCGGAAGATATTGCTGGTCGCCGCCTGTGCGCTGATCGATGCCGACGGGCGTATCCTGTTGGCACAGCGCCCCGAGGGAAAGTCGCTCGCCGGGCTCTGGGAGTTTCCCGGCGGCAAGGTCGAGCCGGGTGAGACGCCGGAGGAAACACTGGTGCGCGAGCTCGAGGAAGAACTCGGCATCAACACCAAGATCGCCTGCCTGGCGCCGCTGACCTTCGCCAGCCACTCCTACGAGACCTTCCACCTTTTGATGCCGCTTTATATCTGCCGGCGCTATGAGGGCATTCCCCAGGGCCGCGAGGGTCAGGCGCTGAAATGGGTGCGCCCGCAGGCGCTGCGCGATTATCCGATGCCGCCGGCTGACGAGCCGCTCATCCCGATGTTGCAGGATTTACTTTAGCATTGTCTGATTATTATTGTGCCACACCGTTTTCGGCTGTGGATATTAATGGATCGTTTAACACCTTCTGCCAAAGATCGGCCTCAATCAAGCATCTGGCGTGCGTGTATTAAAAGGCTTGACGTCATGGACGATGATTTCTGGAAAGCTGTCCGGGAAAAGGAACGGGCCTCGTCTGCCTCGCGCAGGACGGGTGCGCTGAATATCGCCCTTCTGTTCGGCACGGCGGTGGTCGCGCTGACGCTCATCCTGACGCCAATGCTTGCGGATTCCTCGAAGAAAAGCGTCTTTGCCAGTGCTCCGGCGGATTTCGATACGATCACGACAGGATCAATCCCGAAGAGCGAAAGCGGCAAGCGTTATACGATCCGCCGCAGCGTCCTCCAGGATACGCCAGGCTCGGTCTGCGTCGTCCAGGGCTACGGCGTCGGCGCCGGTTGCTGAAGAATGCCGGCCGTCGCCCGATGGTCGTGGAATTGGTCGTTTGCTGTCGGTTTCGCTCAGAGGGTCGCGTAATAATGCGTATTTTGAAAGCATTTCTTGCTGATAACAGAGGTGCGACGGCAATTGAGTATGGCTTGATCGCCGCCCTCATTTGTGGCGCGCTCGTCTCTGGTCTCGGGGTCTTCACCGGCGCCTTGCAAGACGTCTTCAACGTGATCAACAACAATATGACGGTGAATTGAAGAAGCAGCCGGCCCTTACTGCTTGAGCTTGTGTTCGTCCACCTTCAGTGCATCGGCAAGGCGCGCCTTGGCCGAACCTGGCCTGAGCGGCTTTTGCTGGCTCTCATGGGCAGACCATCCCGAGACATAGATGATCGAGAAGGTGGCGCGGATACGTCCGTCGGGATCGGAATAACGTTCGGCGTAGATCTCCGCTGCGCGCAGGAAGAAGGCGCGCGTCAGCGGCATCCGGGCGCGGGCTGCAAGCGGATTGCTCATGCCCATCGCTCTCAGATCCCGCATCAGCGGAAAGAGCGAATCATATCGCACCGTATAGTTCTCCGCATCGATCACCGGCAACGTGAAGCCGGCGCGCTGCATGAGGCTGCCGACATCGCGCACATCAGCGAAGGGGATGACACGCGGGCTTGCGCCACCCGTCATCTCGACCTCGGTGGCCAGCAGCACATCGCGCAGTTCCTGCAATGTGCCGGCGCCGGAGATCGCGGCCATGAACAGGCCGTCCGGCTTCAGGGCGCGGCGGATCTGGATGAAGACACCCGGCGTATCGTTGGTCAGATGCAGGCTGAGCGGCGCAAGGATAAGATTGGCCGATTGCGGTTCGAGCGGCACATCCTCCAGCGGCGCCTCGATCAAGGTTTCGCCCGGTCCGGCATAGGCCTTCTCGCTTTCGATGCGGATCATCGTGCCGATTTTGCCCGTCGCTAGCGCGGCACGGGCGGCAGCACCGGTTGCGCCATGCAGTTCGACGGCGGTCTCGAAGGTCCGCTCGACCACAGTAAGCCTCTCTGCCATTTCCTCAGCGGCAATGTCGAGCAGGAAGGCGGCTTTCGGGTCGTTGTTTACAAGCGCACGATGGCGATGTGCGGCGATCAGGGCGCTGTCGAAGATCGTTTCCATGGCGATGTCCTTAGTCCCGCGCCGTCTGTGCGGCAAGACGATTTTCCTTTCGTGGAGAACGCGCTAGTCTCTGCGGCATGGGGCCAATCGAATTGAAAAGACCGGCAGAATTCTTGCGGACGCATCTCTTGCGGCCGTTTTCGGCGCTTGCCGATTTCTTTTATCCGCCCGCCTGTTCCGTCTGCGGCATTTCCACAGGCGGCCATCGCGGGCTCTGTGCGAAATGTTGGTCCAGTATCCGCTTCATCGAACGGCCCTATTGCGAGGTGCTCGGCATTCCCTTCTCGCACGATCTCGGCGCCGGGATCCTCAGCGCCGAGGCGATCGCCAACCCGCCGCCCTTCGACCGGCTGCGGTCGGCTGCGACCCACGATCATGCGGTCCGTGATCTCGTCCATGGGCTGAAATATCGCGATCGTACCGATCTGGCGCCGATGATGGCCGCCTGGATGCTGCGCGCCTCCGACGAAACCGTCGAACGTTGCGATGCGCTGATCCCGGTGCCGTTGCACCGCACCCGCATGCTGTCGCGCAAGTTCAACCAGGCAGCAGAGCTTGCCCGCCACATGGCAAAGCTCCAGGGCAAGCCGCTGCTTGCCGCCACGCTTATTCGCGTCAAGCGCACCAGCCAGCAGGTCGGCCTTGGCGCAAAGGTGCGCGAGGACAATGTCAGGGGCGCTTTCGCGATTGCCAAGGGTTGCGAAAACGACATTTTCGGCAAGCGCATCGTGCTGGTCGACGACGTCTATACAACAGGGGCGACGGTCGCTGCCGCAACCCGCGTGCTGCGCAAGGCAGGTGCCCTCGACATAACGGTTTTGACCTTTGCAAGGGCTCTTCCCGAGCCTATATGACAGACATACCCCGGCATCCGTCTGGAGATCTTTATGGTACCCGTCACTATCTATACACGGCAGTTTTGCGGTTATTGCAGCCGCGCCAAGTCCCTTCTCGAAGAAAAGGGCGTCGAATATGTTGAGCACGACGCGACCTTTTCGCCGGATCTTCGCCAGGAGATGATCGGCAAGGCAAACGGCCGTACCACCTTTCCGCAGATATTCATCGGCACCGATCATGTCGGCGGTTGCGACGATCTCTTTGCACTCGATCGGGCCGGCAAGCTCGATCCGATGCTTGTTGCCTGAGGAAAAACCGATGAGCTTCAAGGCCGCCGCCGTCCAGATGTGCTCCGGGGTTGATCCCGTAAAGAACGCCGCCGCCATGGCGCGCCTAGTGCGCGAGGCCGCAGCCCAGGGCGCGACCTATGTGCAGACGCCCGAGATGACCGGCATGCTACAGCGTGACCGCGCAGCGGCGCATTCCGTGCTTGCCGACGAGACGGACGACATCATCGTCAAGACCGGTTCGGAGCTTGCAGTCGAACTCGGCATCCATATGCATGTCGGCTCGACGGCGATCGCGCTTGCCGACGGCAAGATTGCCAATCGCGGTTTCCTCTTTGGCCCCGACGGCAGGATCCTCAATCGTTACGACAAGATCCACATGTTCGACGTCGACCTCGACAATGGCGAGAGCTGGCGTGAAAGTGCCGCCTATACCGCCGGCTCGGAGGCGCGCGTGCTGTCGCTGCCCTTTGCCGAAATGGGCTTCACCATCTGCTACGACGTGCGTTTCCCGGCGCTTTTCCGTGCCCAGGCGGTGGCCGGCGCCGAGGTGATGACCGTTCCTGCCGCCTTCACGAAGCAGACCGGTGAGGCGCATTGGGAGATACTTCTCCGGGCGCGGGCGATCGAGAACGGCGTCTTCGTCATCGCCGCCGCTCAGGCCGGCCGGCATGAGGACGGCCGTGAGACCTTCGGCCATTCGATGATCATCGATCCATGGGGCACGGTGCTGGCCTCGGCCGGCGCCACCGGCGAGGCGGTCATCGTCGCCGAAATCGATCCCGGCGCAGTCAAGGTTGCGCACAACAAGATCCCGAACCTTAGGAACGGCCGGGAATTCTCGGTCGAAAAGATTGCGGGGGCAGTCGCCGGAGGCGTCGCCGCTTGATCCGCTATTCGCTCACCTGTGACAATGCTCATGAATTCGAAGGCTGGTTTTCGGAAGGCGCGGATTTCGACCGTCAGGTCGCGACCGGTTTTCTGACCTGCCCGGTCTGCCATTCCGCCGCCATTTCCAAGTTGCTGATGGCACCCTCGGTCTCGACTGCGCGCAAGAAGGACGAAATGCAGACGCTGGCGATGGATGCCATGCGACGCGAGGCGCTGGAGAAGCTCAAGGAGGCCGTCGCCGCGGTCAAAGCCAATTCCGAGGATGTCGGCACGCAGTTTCCCGAGGAAGCCCGTAAGATCCACTACGGCGAGGCGGATGCTCGCGGCATCATCGGCCAGGCGACATTCGACGAGGCGCAGGCGCTTCTGGAAGAGGGTATCGAGATCGCCGCCATTCCTGTTTTGCCGGAAGACGTCAACTGACAGAATAGCCGGCTCAATGATCGTGGGAACTATGCCGGTCGCTTTGCCACCAGCATATAGTTCACATCCATATCCCTGGACAGGTTCCACTGGTTCGATAGCGGATTGAAGAAAACGCCGGTACGGTCGGTGATCTCGAGGCCGTTTGCGGCCAGCGGCTTTTTCAGTTCTTCAGGGCGCACCAGCTTTTCATACTGATGGGTGCCGCGCGGCAGCCAGCGCAGAATGTTTTCGGCGGCGAAGATCGCAAGGGCCGCCGCCTTCATCGTGCGGTTGATGGTGGCGACGAAGATTAGGCCGCCGGGGCGGACCATTTTCGCGCAGGTCGTCATGAAGAACTCGACGTCGGCGACGTGTTCGACAACTTCCATGTTCAAGACGATATCGAAGGTCTCGCCAGCCTCAGCGAGCTCCTCGGCGGTGACGGCGCGATAGTCGACCGAAACGCCGGAGGCCTTCGCATGGGTGGAGGCGATGCCAATATTCTTCTCAGACGGATCGGCGCCGACGACGGAGGCGCCCATGCGGGCGACAGGTTCGGACAACAGGCCGCCGCCGCAGCCGATATCGAGCACGCGCAACCCCTCGAGCGGGCGCGCGCTCTTTGGATTGAGGCCGAAATTCTTGCAGGCTTTGTCGCGGATATAGGCGAGGCGGACAGGATTGAACTTGTGCAGCGGCTTGAATTTGCCGGTCGGGCTCCACCATTCCGCCGCCATCGCCGAGAAGCGGTCCACTTCGCCCTGGTCGATCGTGCTTCTGGCGCCTTCCGTCATCGTCCACTCCTTCATTCGCTAAAAGTGAAGTCGGACGATCGGGGGCATAAGTCAAGGGTGCAGACCAAAGGACTGGCGAGGGCGGAACCGCTCGCCAATAGCTTTTATCGCGCGCGCTTGCCTCCCCCCGCCAAACTCGCTAAGAGACGCCGCAACTTGGGGCCTTTGGGGACCTGGGCTTTAGAGCGGTTCCGGAAGTTGGAAATCCGGCTCTTGGCCAAGCGGTCTGCCCCAGAGCTTTCGTGATGCCGGGTCCGGTTTTCCGCTTTCCCGGCGCCAGTCGTGGTAGAGGCATATGGCACGCATCGTAATGAAATTCGGCGGCACGTCCGTCGCTGACCTGGACCGCATCAAGAATGTTGCCCGCCACGTAAAACGCGAAGTCGATGCCGGGCACGAGGTGGCGGTGGTGGTGTCGGCCATGTCCGGCAAGACCAATGAACTGGTTGGCTGGGTCCAGGGCACACCGAAGGTGATCGGTGCCAATTCTCCGTTTTACGATGCGCGGGAATATGATGCGGTGGTCGCATCCGGCGAGCAGGTGACATCTGGGCTGCTGGCGATCGCATTGCAGGCGATGGATATCAATGCCCGTTCCTGGCAGGGATGGCAGATCCCGATCCGCACCGATAACGCGCATGGCGCGGCGCGGATCATGGAGATTGACGGTTCTGACATCGTCAAACGCATGGGCGAGGGGCAGGTCGCCGTCATCTCCGGCTTCCAGGGGTTGGGACCCGACAACCGTATCGCGACGCTCGGGCGCGGTGGATCGGACACCTCGGCCGTCGCAATCGCGGCAGCTGTCAAGGCAGACCGCTGCGATATCTATACCGATGTCGATGGCGTCTACACGACCGATCCACGCATCGTGCCGAAGGCGCGCAGGCTGAAGAAGATCGCCTTCGAGGAAATGCTGGAAATGGCCTCGCTCGGCGCTAAGGTGCTGCAGGTGCGCTCAGTCGAGCTTGCCATGGTGCACAAGGTGCGTACCTTCGTGCGCTCGTCATTCGAAGATCCCGATGCTCCGGGCATGGGCGATCTGTTGAACCCGCCCGGAACGCTGATTTGTGACGAGGATGAAATCGTGGAACAGGAAGTAGTCACCGGCATCGCCTATGCCAAGGATGAGGCTCAGATCTCGCTTCGCCGTCTTGCCGACCGGCCGGGCGTTTCCGCGGCGATCTTCGGGCCGCTCGCCGAATCTCATATCAATGTCGACATGATCGTCCAGAATATCTCCGAGGACGGATCGAAGACCGACATGACCTTCACCGTACCATCAGGCGACGTCGAGAAGGCGATCAAGGTGCTCGGCGACCATAAGGAGAAGATCGGCTACGACGTCGTGCAGAACGAATCGGGGCTGGTGAAAGTATCGGTCATCGGCATCGGCATGCGCAGCCATGCGGGCGTCGCTGCGACTGCGTTTCGTGCACTTGCCGAAAAAGGCATCAACATCAAGGCGATCACGACCTCCGAGATCAAGATTTCCATCCTGATCGACGGTCCCTATGCAGAACTCGCTGTCAGGACTTTGCATTCCTGCTACGGTCTGGATAAGAATTGATTCCCAGCGGGCGGCCTGCCCCTTCAGGTTGAGGAGATGAGGGCCGGCCCGCCGGGACTGAGTGCGTTGTTTCGGGAGCTTGAGACGCCATGAGAGACCTTTCCGGCGGTCCGCGCGTGCTGCTCAGGCGGTTGCGCGAGTTGATGGCGGAGCCGCTGGAGCCGCAGGAGCGTCTTGACCGGATCGTCCGCCAGATCGCCGGCAATATGGTGGCGGAGGTTTGCTCCGTCTATGTGCTGCGCGCCGACGGCGTACTCGAACTTTATGCGACAGAAGGCCTCAACCGCGAGGCCGTTCACTTAGCGCAACTGAAGATGGGGCAAGGCCTGGTCGGCACCATCGCGGCCTCGGCCCAGCCGCTCAACCTTTCCGACGCTCAGTCGCACCCTGCCTTCCGCTACCTGCCGGAAACGGGCGAAGAAATCTACCATTCCTTCCTCGGCGTGCCGATCCTCAGGACCGGGCGCTCGCTCGGCGTTCTCGTCGTGCAGAACAAGGCGAGCCGTAACTATCGCGAGGAAGAGCTGGAAGCGCTCGAGACGACGGCGATGGTGCTTGCAGAGATGATCGCCACCGGCGAGCTCAAGAAGATCACCAAGCCGGGCCTCGAACTCGATCTGACGCGTTCGGTGACCGTCGACGGCGATACTTATAATGACGGCATCGGCCTCGGTTACGTCGTGCTCCACGAGCCGCGCATCGTCGTCACCAACCTGTTGAACGAAGATGCCGAGAAGGAAATCCGGCGGCTGGCCGAAGCCATGGGCTCGCTTCGGATTTCGATCGACGACATGCTGTCGCGTCGCGACGTCTCGATGGAGGGCGAGCATCGCGAGGTGCTCGAAACCTATCGCATGTTCGCCCATGACCAGGGCTGGGTGCGCAAGCTCGAGGAGGCGATCCGCAACGGCCTGACGGCGGAAGCGGCGGTCGAGAAGGTGCAGAGCGACACCAAGGCGCGGATGATGCGGTTGACCGACCCTTATCTGCGCGAACGCATGCATGATTTCGAGGATCTGGCGAACCGTCTGCTTAGACAGTTGACCGGTTATACCGGCCGGACGACCGCCGAAGGTTTCCCCAGCGACGCAATCATCCTGGCGCGGGCGATGGGAGCAGCCGAACTGCTCGATTATCCGCGTTCCAATGTGCGTGGGCTGGTGCTGGAAGAAGGGGCGGTGACGAGCCACGTGGTAATCGTCGCGCGCGCCATGGGTATTCCTGTCATCGGTCAGGCAGCGGGCGTGGTGGCGCTCGCCGAGAACGGCGATGCCGTGATCATCGACGCCGACGAGGGACATGTGCATCTGCGGCCGATGGCCGATCACCGGCGCTCCTACGAGGAAAAGGTCCGCTTCCGCGCCAGGCGGCAGGAGCAGTTCCGGGCGTTGCGCGCCGTCGAGCCGGTGACCAAGGACGGGCAGCGGATCGCGCTCATGATGAATGCCGGCCTGCTGGTCGACCTGCCGCAGCTTTCGGAATCGGGTGCCGAGGGCATCGGCCTCTTCCGCACCGAGCTGCAGTTCATGATCGCTTCCACCATGCCGAAGGCGGAGGAGCAGGAGCAGTTCTATCGCAATGTGATAAAGCAGGCGGCGGGCCGCACCGTCACCTTCCGTACGCTCGATATCGGCGGCGACAAGGTCGTGCCGTATTTCCGTGGCCATGAGGAAGAAAATCCCGCACTCGGCTGGCGCGCCATCCGGCTGTCGCTCGACCGGCCGGGACTGTTGCGCACCCAGTTGCGCGCCCTGCTGAAGGCATCGGCCGACACCGAGCTGAAGCTGATGGTGCCGATGGTGACCGAGGTTTCCGAGCTGAAGATGGTGCGCGAGCTCTTGCAGAAGGAAGTGCAGCATCTGTCGCGCTTCGGCCACGGGCTGCCGCGCAAGCTGCAATTCGGGGCGATGCTGGAGGTGCCGGCACTGCTTTGGCAGCTCGATGAATTGATGGAGGCGGTCGATTTCGTCTCGGTCGGTTCGAACGATCTCTTCCAATTCTCGATGGCGGTCGATCGCGGCAATGCGCGGGTCTCGGATCGCTTCGATCCGCTCGGCAAGCCGTTCTTGCGCATCCTGCGCGATATCGTGCGCGGGGCGGACCGGAACAAGACACCGGTGACACTCTGCGGTGAACTCGCCAGCAAACCGATCTCGGCAATGGCGCTGCTCGGTATCGGCTTCCGCTCGATCTCGATGTCGCCGGCCTCGATCGGACCGGTGAAGGCGATGCTGCTCGGGCTCGATGTCGGGGCGCTGACGAAGGCGATGGACGAGGTGCTGGACGATATCCACGCCTTGATGCCGATGCGCGAGGTGCTTGCCCGTTTCGCCGAGAGCCACAATATTCCCCTTTAGACGGATAAAAGAAGAATCGGAGTGAAGGGTGGCGAAGCTTCCCGTTGAAAAGATGCGCGAGCTGGAACGTCGTTTCGGCGAGATCGAGGCGCGCATGTCGGCTGGCCCGGCTGCCGATGTCTATGTGAAGCTCGCATCCGAATATTCCGAGCTGCAGCCTGTCGTGACGAAGGTCCGCGTCTATGAGAAGGCGATCGCCGAGCTTGCCGATCTCGAAACACTGCTCGAGGACAGGTCGGTCGACCGCGAGATGCGCGACCTCGCCGAGCTGGAGCTGCCCGAGGTGAAAGAGCAGATCGAGGCGCTGGAACAGGAGATGCAGATCCTGCTTCTGCCGAAGGATGCAGCCGACGAAAAGAGCGCGATCCTCGAAATCCGCGCCGGCACGGGCGGCTCGGAAGCGGCCCTTTTCGCCGGGGATCTCTTTCGCATGTACGAGCGTTTTGCGGCGGAAAAGGGCTGGAAGGTGGAGGTGCTCTCGGCGAGCGAGGGCGAAGCCGGCGGCTACAAGGAAATCATTGCGACGATCACCGGCAGGGGCGTCTTCGCCAAGCTGAAATTCGAATCCGGTGTGCATCGCGTGCAGCGTGTGCCGGAAACCGAAGCGGGCGGGCGCATCCATACGTCGGCGGCAACGGTTGCGGTGCTGCCGGAGGCCGAGGAGATCGACATCGAGATCCGGGCTGAGGATATCCGTATCGACACGATGCGCTCTTCGGGTGCAGGCGGCCAGCACGTCAATACAACGGACTCGGCGGTGCGCATTACCCACCTGCCGAGCGGCATCGTCGTCACCAGCTCGGAAAAATCACAACACCAAAATCGCGCCAAGGCCATGCAGGTGCTGCGCTCCAGGCTCTACGATGCCGAGCGGCAGAGGGCCGACAGCGAGCGCTCTGCCGATCGCAAGAGCCAGGTCGGCTCCGGCGACCGCTCGGAACGCATCCGCACCTATAATTTCCCGCAGGGGCGGGTGACGGACCATCGCATCAACCTGACGCTCTATAAGCTCGACCGGATGATGGAAGGCGAGATCGAGGAGGTCGTCGACGCGCTGATGGCCGATTACCAGGCCAGCCAGCTGGCGCAGCTCGGCGAGCAACAATGAGCTCGACGGTCGCCGATATGCTTGCCGATGCGCGTCGCCGCTTCACCGAAGCAGGTATGGTCGACCCGGCGACCGATGCGCGGCTGCTTGTCGCGGGCCTTCTGAAACTGTCGCCGACCGAGCTGTTGACGCGATCGGCCGAGCGGCTTTCTGCTGAGCAGGCCGAAGTGATTTTCAAGGCGCTGGAGCGGCGGCTTGGCCATGAGCCGGTGCATCGCATTCTCGGCGAGCGGGAATTCTATGGCCTGCCACTCCGGCTCTCGGCGGAAACGCTGGAGCCGCGGCCGGATACGGAAATCCTGGTCGATACGGTTCTCGTCTATCTCAAAGACCTTGCAAAGGCGCAAAGCCGTCTCCATATCCTTGACATGGGAACCGGGACCGGGGCGATATGCCTTGCGCTTTTGAGCGAATGTCCTGATGCGTCAGGTGTCGGCAGCGACATATCGGCGGATGCACTTTTGACGGCAAGATCGAATGCAGAAAGAAACGGGTTGCAGGATCGTTTTGAGGCCGTACAGTCGAATTGGTTCGAGGACATCCAAGGATCCTTTCACGCGATTGTCTCAAATCCGCCCTATATTGCTTCCAATGTCATTCACGATCTCGCTCCCGAAGTGACCAAATTTGATCCGGCTGCGGCTCTGGATGGCGGCCCGGATGGGCTTGACGCTTACAAAGCCATAGCCAAGGATGCGGCAAAGTTCATCAGGCCCGATGGGGTCGTCGGACTGGAGATCGGCTACGATCAGCGAAACGACGTGACGGCGATCTTTGAAGCGAAAGGCTTCAGGTGCCTCAAATCCGTGAAAGATTATGGTCAGAACGACAGGGTGCTCGTGTTCGCGCTCGCGTGAAAGACGATAATGCGGCATTGGACGAGACATTATTGTTATTGCGAAGAAAAGGCTTGGATTTCCCGGTGAAGCAATATAGGTTGCGGTCACGTGTTGGGCAGATAGGAATGAACGAGATTCGTTCGGTACTTGGTTTGCCTCGGGGGTCCGCTCTTTTAAACGAGAGTTTCAACGGTTGAACACGACCCAATGCGTGAATCAGTCAAACTGACTTGAGAACCAAGCGGCAGGTCGGCGCAAAGGCGCAGTATGCTCGCGGCACAAAGGTCCTGATCCGGTTTTCCGGTCATGGCGGTTGGTGCCATGTATCCATCACAAACAGAGAATTCAGGTGAACGATCTATGAGGCCAGGACAGCAGAACAAGCGCGGTCGAGGGCGTGGTAACAATAATAACGGCGGCGGCGGCGGTGGAAATAACAATAACAACAATTTCAACCGCAAGGGCGGCAATCCGCTAACCCGGACCTATGACAGCTCCGGCCCCGATGTGAAGATTCGCGGTACTGCGCAGCATATCGCCGAAAAATATGCGCAGCTCGCCCGCGACGCCCAAAGCTCCGGCGACCGCGTGATTGCCGAGAACTATCTCCAGCACGCCGAACATTATAATCGTATCATTGCCAGCGCCCAGGCGCAGATGCAGGAACGCTTCCAGCGCGACGACCGCGGCGAGTACAATGATCGCGACGGTGCGGATCGCGACGGCGACGATATGGACAACAATGACAATGAGAATGACAATGATGGCGACGATGTCGTTATCGTCCAGCCGCCGCAGAGCAGGCCGCACCAGCCGCAGCAGAGCAGACAACACCAGCCGCAGGCACAGCCGAAGCCGGTAGCCGCTCAGGCGCCTGCACCGGCACCCCAGTCCGAGGTCATCGATGGAACCGGCCCGCAGCCGGAGATCGAAGGCATTCCGGCCGAAGTCGCCATGGACGAGGAAGGTGCCGGCGGCCAGCCGCGCGAACGCCAGCCCCGCCGCCGCAGCACCGGCAGCCGTCCCCGTCGCCCGCGTCGCGGCGCTGAGGGCGAAGAAGCAGCCGCTGAAGGCGAGGGTGCCTCTGCCGAGGCGCCAGTGCTGGCTGATGTCGCATCGGAATGAGGATTTCGCTTCCCCCCTCAGGGAGAGCGTGACGTTCATGCCATCTGCTCGAATTAGCTTGAAAATCCCCGGCCTCGTGCCGGGGATTTTCATTTTATGGGCTCTTTAAACTCGCAGAACAGGCTACCATATTCTCCTCGAACTGCTTCGCCCAAATCTCAGACGGGCCAGGCGCGGCCTGCCTTTTCAGGGGGTCGATCTCAATCATCGGTCTGCGCCTCGTCAGGGCAGGGCGATCCATGGAGGTAGAATATGAATATCGAGAAATATTCGGAGCGGGTGCGCGGTTTCATCCAGTCCGCCCAGACCTATGCGCTGGCGCAAGGTCACCAGCAATTTACGCCCGAACATGTGCTGAAAGTCCTGCTCGACGACGATCAGGGCATGGCGGCGTCGCTGATCGAACGCGCCGGCGGCGATGCCAAGGCCGCCCGTCTTGCCAATGACGCGGCCCTTGCCAAGCTGCCGAAGATCTCCGGCGGCAACGGCAATATCTATCTGGCACAGCCGCTCGCCAAGGTGCTTTCGACCGCCGAAGAAGCGGCGAAGAAGGCCGGCGACAGCTTCGTTACCGTCGAGCGCCTGCTGCAGGCGCTGGCGATCGAATCCTCCGCCTCGACCTTTTCGACCCTGAAGAATGCCGGCGTGACGGCCCAGGGTCTCAATCAAGTCATCAACGACATTCGCAAGGGGCGGACGGCGGATTCCTCCAATGCCGAGCAGGGTTTCGACTCGCTGAAGAAGTTCGCACGCGATCTCACCGCCGAAGCCCGTGAGGGCAAGCTCGACCCGGTGATCGGTCGCGACGACGAAATCCGCCGCACCATCCAGGTGCTTTCACGCCGGACGAAGAACAATCCTGTGCTGATCGGCGAACCCGGCGTCGGCAAGACGGCGATCGTCGAGGGCCTGGCGCTACGCATCGTCAACGGTGACGTGCCGGAATCGCTCAAAGACAAGAAGCTGATGGCGCTCGACATGGGCGCGCTGATTGCCGGTGCGAAATACCGCGGCGAATTCGAGGAGCGGCTGAAGGCCGTGCTCAATGAAGTCCAGGCGGAAAACGGCGAGATCATCCTGTTCATCGACGAGATGCATACGCTGGTCGGCGCCGGCAAGGCGGATGGGGCGATGGATGCCTCCAACCTGCTGAAGCCCGCCCTTGCCCGTGGCGAGCTGCATTGCGTCGGCGCGACCACGCTCGATGAATATCGCAAACATGTCGAGAAGGACCCGGCCCTTGCCCGTCGCTTCCAGCCMGTCGTCGTCGACGAACCGACGGTCGAAGATACGATCTCTATCCTGCGCGGCCTGAAGGAAAAATACGAGCAGCATCACAAGGTGCGCATCGCCGATGCGGCGCTGGTGGCCGCGGCAACACTTTCCAACCGCTATATCACCGACCGTTTCCTGCCCGACAAGGCGATCGACCTGATGGACGAGGCGGCGGCGCGGTTGCGCATGCAGGTGGATTCCAAGCCGGAAGAGCTCGACGAACTCGACCGGCGCATCATGCAGCTGAAGATCGAGCGCGAGGCGCTGAAAAAGGAAACGGACGTCGCGTCCGCCGACCGGCTGAAGCGGCTTGAAACCGAAGTGACCGATCTCGAGGAACAGGCCGATGCGCTGACTGCCCGCTGGCAGGCGGAAAAGCAGAAACTCGGCCTTGCCGCCGATCTCAAGAAGCAGCTCGATGATGCCCGCAATGAACTGGCGATCGCCCAGCGCAAAGGCGAATTCCAGCGTGCCGGAGAGCTGACCTACGGCGTCATTCCGGACCTTGAAAAGCAGCTCGTCGATGCCGAGAAGCAGGATGGCGACCGCGGCGCGATGGTGCAGGAGGTGGTCACCCCCGACAACATCGCCCATGTCGTGTCCCGCTGGACCGGCATTCCGGTCGACAGGATGCTGGAGGGCGAACGCGACAAGCTGCTCCGGATGGAAGACGAGTTGGCGAAATCGGTGATCGGCCAGGGCGATGCGGTGCAGGCCGTGTCGCGCGCTGTCCGCCGCGCGCGTGCCGGTCTGCAGGATCCGAACCGGCCGATCGGCTCGTTCATCTTCCTCGGCCCGACCGGCGTCGGCAAGACGGAACTCACCAAGGCGCTCGCCCGCTTCCTCTTCGACGACGAGACGGCGATGGTGCGCATGGACATGTCGGAATATATGGAGAAGCACTCCGTTGCCCGGCTGATCGGTGCGCCTCCCGGCTATGTCGGTTATGATGAAGGCGGAGCGCTGACGGAAGCCGTGCGCCGCCGGCCCTATCAGGTCGTGCTGTTCGACGAGATCGAAAAGGCGCATCCCGACGTCTTCAATATCCTGCTGCAGGTGCTGGACGACGGGCGTCTGACGGACGGCCAGGGCCGGACGGTCGATTTCCGCAACACGATGATCATCATGACCTCGAATCTCGGCGCCGAATATCTGACGCAGCTGAGGGACGGCGACGACAGCGACACGGTTCGCGAGCAGGTGATGGAGGTGGTGCGCGGGCATTTCCGGCCGGAATTCCTGAACCGCATCGACGAGATCATCCTCTTCCATCGCCTGAAGCGCGAGGAGATGGGCGCGATCGTCGATATCCAGCTGAAGCGGCTGGTGGCTCTGCTGTCCGAGCGCAAGATCGTCATCGACCTCGACGAGGAAGCCCGCCACTGGCTGGCGAACAAGGGTTACGATCCGGTCTACGGCGCAAGGCCGCTGAAGCGGGTGATCCAGAAGTTCGTGCAGGATCCGCTGGCCGAGCAAATCCTGTCCGGCCAGGTGCCGGACGGATCGACGGTGACGGTGACGAGCGGTTCGGACCGGCTGCAGTTCACGACGAGGCAGACGGTGAGCGAAGCGGCGTAAGCCGGTTTATCGAACGGATGGGAAATGGCGGCTTCGGGCCGCCATTTTCGTTTGGTGGCTTTTTTCGTTTGGTGGCGGGGGCGACTCTTGAAGGGRAAGCAGCGTAGATGGACGCTACTTGCTCGCCACCTGGTCCGGCGTCTGGTTGTTCAGCAGCGTATCGATGCGCTTGCGCTCGTCTTCGAATTTCGCCAGCGCCTCGCCCTGCAGCGATTTGCCGCCCGGCAGGCGGATGCGCAGCGGATCGACCTTGGTGCCGTTGACGATCAGCTCGTAATGCAAGTGCGGGCCGGTGGATTCGCCCGTTGTGCCGACCCAGCCGATCACCTGACCCTGGCGGATCTTGGCACCGGGGACGACGCCCTTGGCAATGGCGCTCTGGTGATTGTAGGAGGATTCATAGCCGTTGGCATGGCGCACGATCGTCTGGTTGCCATAACCGCCGGAATCCCAGCCGGCTTTTTCGACCGTGCCGTTGCCGGCGGCGATGATCGCCGTGCCGCGGGGTGCAGCCCAGTCGACGCCGGTGTGCATGCGGGCAAAACCGAGGATCGGGTGGCGGCGCATGCCGAAGCCCGATTTGAAGATGCCGTTCGGCACCGGGTTGCGCAGCAGGAACTGGCGGATACTCTTGCCGTTCTCGTCGAAATAATCGACCGTGCCGTCCTCGGGGTCCTGGAAGCGGTAGAAGCGCGTCTGCGTATCGCCGAAACGGGCGTTGACGTAGAGCAGTTCGGAATCCTCGGTCRCCTGGCCGCCGCTGTCGGCGACGGAGAAGAAGGCCTCGAGACTGTCGGTCGGCCTCAGCTGTGCCTGGAAATCGACATTGCTGGCGAGCAGCTTGATGATCAGCGCCGTCATATCCTTGGTCATGCCGTAGGAAAGGGCGGCACGATAGATGCCGTCATAGACGCGCGGCAGGTTCTGGCCGGGGGGCGGTGCAAAGGAATTATCATCGAAGGCGGTGGCGATGGCATCCAGCATCGGCGGCTCGCTGCCGGGCACGTATCTGCCCTTGTCGTCGACGGCCACGGTGACGAGATGGCGCGTGCCGCGATAGACGCTGGCTCGGATGATCTTTGCCTGTTCGCCCTTCTGAATGATGCCGATGCGCAGCACATCACCCTTGTCGAGATCACCAGAACCCAGTTGCTGCGCGATATAGCCGGCAATGCCGTCGGCATATTGCTGCGGATAGCCTGAATCCGTCAGCGCCTTGGCGATGGGCGTATCGACGCGCACGGGCAGGATGTCGTCGGCGAATTCTTCGGTCTGCGGCGTGATCGATTCCGATGCGGAGACCGTCATGTTCTGTTCGAGGACGCGGGCGGACAGACCGGCGGTCAGATCGACGTCGGCGTCCTCGTTGGAGAAACGACGCGGATCGACGTAATAAAGGGCTGCGAGCTGCGTGTTGCCGTCGGTCAGCACCGAGCCGTTGGAGCGCACGTTCTCTTCAACCTCCTCGAGCGACAGGCCGGACGCCATCTGCATGCTGGTCTTGCCGGTCGGGAAGGGGATGGTCTTCAGGCTGACTTCGGATTCGACGTCGGAGCCGTAAAGCGCACCGGTGCGGCTTTGCGGCGCGGGCTGAGGCTCGTCGGCGGAAAAGATCGCCAGGGGATCGAAGTCGGGATAGTCCTCGGTCGCCACATGGTTGGCGGCCAGCGTCATCTTCACATGTGCGAAGGGCTGGCGGCGCACCACTTCCTTTTCGCCGTCGTGGACGACGGTTGAGACTTCCATGATGGCACGGTCGGATGGTTTTGCGGCGATGGCGGGCGCGATGAGCCGGCCACCGCGGACCACTGTCGTATCCTCATGCGCGTCCGCCGCAACACTTGCATAGGCCTCGGCGGGGATCGCCAATTGCTGGCGGCCGTCAAGGGCGGCAAAAAGGGCGACCCCCATCAGGACGGACGATGTGATGCCGGTGAGGAACGTGCCCGAGAGCCAGCGCAAGGAAACTTCGCGCCGGTCGGGCGCGCGTCTGCCGTCGGCCAGAAGCGGAGGCTCGTTGCCCAACGAGCGGATCATCATTTTCTCCGTCATCATGGCAGTCGGGTCCGCGTCCTTACATCAGGCGTCTGTGGGAGCATGTAGCCATCCTGGCTGGGGCGAAAGATGTGCATATTTTGGGCATGGAAGTCAAATCACTCAGGAAAAGGCAGTCTGCCTGCATTTGCCTGTGTGAATCATGTGTGTCTCTTAAGACCAGCAGATTGTGATGATGTCGGGGCGCGGGAGACAAAACAGCGTTCTTTCCACGAAAAGTCGAAAGACGTTCATCTTTCCTGTCCGTGTAAGGCCGGTCGGAATCCGGGAAACGAACGCATTTGCGTGCTGTCTGAAATTTTTCCTGTAAAAACAATGGCCTGAAAGAAAAATCAATTTTTTCGAAAAGCGCTGTTGACTGTTCTAATGGGTTAGTTCTATAAGCCCACTCACTGAACGAGGGCGGCGGCGCTGCTGGCGACGAAGTCTTTCGTTCTAAAGAAACTCAAGCGGATTGGCGATTGCTGGTTTGTGTTCTGGGCGCGAGTTTGGAACGGGTTTTGTCGACGGCTGAAGCGGCTGAAGCG
>NZ_JBFTQY010000053.1:0-45441 GCF_056399245.1 Rhizobium sp. 01N447_2 | reverse complement strand
GCTGACGAGATTATTGAATACCGTCTGCATGATGGATATCAGCTCATCCGGCGGCGTCCCCTCGAAACCGGTCTTCGGTGTGTCCTTCGCCTCGGCTGTATCAAGCCAGATTTGCTGGACCGGGACCGTTTCCTCTATGATCCGGAGCATTGCCAGGACGTCGGCGCGCAGCGGACCCGCCTGCTCGAGCACAGCAGCTACCGCTGTATGGTTTTCATCTATCCTGTATCGGATACCGCCAGACAGACGATCGGCGCGCCACGCGGGTGCGACAGGTCCGCCCCTGGCGCTCCGATCCGGTTTGCCGCGAAACGCAAAAACCTTCCGTGCCCGCTGGCGGACATCTTCGGCGAACAGGGACAGGCGGGGACGGGCCTCCAGTGGAGGTCGTGCTGTCGATTTTCGGATGTCGATCTTCCAGTCCTCATCGGCGCTGTTCGGGATATCCAGCTTGATCCGCGCAAGACGAAATGGCTCATCCTTCGTCCAGGAACGGCCGCGACCAAGTCCGAGCCAGTGCMCTGCTACGAGAAGGCGTTCGTTCCGATAGACGTAAAAGCCCTGCTGCGATGTCCAGCCATCGGGTCCGGCCGCATCGGCCCAGGTTTTCTCCGGGAGACGATCCTTGTGCGGAAGAACAAATCCCTCGACCGCTACTTCGTAACCATTGACAGAAAACCGGTCGCGACCGGAGCGCCACGTGTCTGCGCGTCCCTCGAGAAAAGGATCCCATGCCTGCACCGGTTTGCCGTTGATGTGGATCGCCAGCTTGCGCGAGACGATGTACCGATGAAAAACCATTGCCAGATGTTTCTCGATTACATCGATCAGCTCGAGAAAATCCTGTGACCTTGCGCCGCGCGGAGCAATGCGGTCCATGTTCTCCCAAAGCACGAGCGTGCCATGCTCGAGAGGTTCCAGATTTCCGAGGAGCCCGTCCGACCCCTGCGCCGGTCCCTCAAGAAGTGACCAGGAGCCGCTCCTGTCGTCGCGCAGGATATCGAGATCCCAGCGCAGGGTCCTGGTAACGCCATCTCTTCGTGACGCCACGGTAAGGCGACGCGCCTGCGAAAACGAGGCGGTTTTCAGACCGAGGCCGAACCGGCCGAGATCTCCACCACTGCGCTGTTCAAGCGGGCTTCTTTCACCGAGGCGCATGGCCCGGTCGAGAAGCACGTCATCCATTCCATCGCCGTTGTCGAGAATGGAAATGGCGCTCGAGGTACCGTTCCAGATGAACGTGAGGTCAACTGTCGTGGCATGGGCGGCAACGCTGTTGTCAATGATGTCAGCAAGCGCCGTGGCTGCAGAGTAGCCCAGGCCACGCAGGGCCTCGATCATAGCGCTGGCGCGCGGCGGCGCATTTCGCGCGCCTGTGATCCTGACAGGTTCGTTCAAAGGAACGCCTCCAGTTTTTTTGACCTGTTCGGGTGCCGGAGCACCCGCAAACCCTTCGCTTCGATCTGCCGGATGCGCTCCCTCGTCACGTCGAACTTTTCTCCGACCTCTTCGAGAGTGTGTTCCTCAACGCCTCCCATGCCGAAACGGAGACGAAGTACACGCTCCGTTCTCGCCGGCAACATCAAGAGCATTTCGCTGGTAAGGGAGCGCAGGTTTGCTAGGTCATGGCGGCGATCGGGGAGCGGGACACTGTCGTCGACCCGCGATCGCGAAACAGCAGGGAAGGGCGCGCCCGGGATAGCAAGAACATTTCTGATCTTACCCGGAGAAACCTCCAGTTCGCTCGCAATCTCTTCGACGGTCGCCTCGCGGCCGAGTCCGGCCTTCACTCGTTGCCGGATGCGTTCCGTCTTTCTGACAAACTCACCGATATGGACCGGGACGCGTACGAGGCGAGACTGGTCTTCGATGGCCCGCAGCATGGCCTGACGTATCCACCAAACCGCATATGATCCGAACCTGCTGCCCTTGGTGATGTCGAACTTTTCGACCGCCCGCATCAGCCCGATATTGCCCTCCTGAACGAGGTCTTCGATGGGTAATCCTCTTCTGCGGTATCGATACGCCAGCCAGGGCACCAGCTTCAAGCCTCCCTCCATGCCCCGGTCTCTGGCCCTGCGGTAGTTATCGAGCGCCAGTCTCAGACTTTCGAGGGATTGCCTGTCCGAAATCTTTTGCTCGAGCTCATCGAAGAGCTTTATAAAATCCCGCAGGAAGAGTTCTGCTGCTGTGGGGTCGCCGGTGCCCGTTTCGGACGTGACATCATCTCCGGTCTCGAAAACATCGCTCTCGTCATCAGTCTCCTCCGTAGCATCGTCCACAACCTCTTCGGTTGGCAGGAGTTTACCCTGCAGGGCGAGGGGAGTTATCTGGAGAAACCCGGTGAACGCATCTACGAGGCGCCCACGGGCTTCGGCAACCTTCCCGAAAATTCTGGCCTCGCGATCGGGGCTGAACGGTCCGAAGTCGGCAATCTCCAGCCTGTATTTTTCAGCTGTGTCCAGCCGGTCGGCGCACGTGTCGCGGAAAACGCCGAAAACCTCCTGGCAGAGATCGAGATCCCGACTTGCCGGTTCCGCATTGCTGATCCACTGGAACGGGTTGCCGGGACGGGCAGGGAAAACCCTGACGTTGGCCGCGGCGAGCAACTGCCGCAATTGACGGATATGCTCCGGCCTGGCCCGCGCCCATGCAGCAGTAACAGCATCGTCAGTAAGCCATCCCGCAGCGAGACCGCTGGCTATCATTGCATGGACCGTCTGCGGGATCGCAACGGTAGTTTTTTCCGTGGTGCTGGCGGGGAGGGAAATATCAGCGGTTTCCCAGTCGTCGCGTTCCCGGGTCACACGGTGTGACGCGATGGCAACCTGCAACGCAATGACATCTTCATCAGCGACACGGCCATCAGCAGGAGCGTGAAACTCTACCTCGGCCTCCCAGCCTTCGATGATCGCCTCGCCCGGATCAGCGCCTGGAGCGGCGTCAGTGACCCCAGGCGGCGACACGGCGATTCTGGCCTGGAGGCTGGAAGCGATAACATGATGGCCGTATCTTGTCGCCAGGTCGACGGCAGTGCATCCCTCAGCGTCGCTGAGGGAGACATCAGCGCCCTCGAGGACGAGCAATTCGCAAATGCCCGCCCGCCCGTTTGTCGCGGCTATCATCAGGGGTGTTCTGCCGTGAGCGTCCCGTCCGTTGATAGGTGCGTGTCGACGAAGATGAAGCAGGACCGATGCTTCCTCGCCCTTTATCAGGGCCAGACGAAACAGCGGAGAAATACTGGCGAGCGGAGATGACAGCTCGAGGACATGGCCATTCACCGGAAGCGTCCATCACTTCTTGCCGCCACCGTTCTATGCACCTGACTCCCCCGTTTATATGCCCCGACACATCTCTACATTGCAGAGATTAAAAAACAACGCCCGCAAGAGGTCGAAACTTGATCGACCTCAGATCCGGATCTGTCGACGTTTCACCAACCCAATAAAATCGCGGACGCTGATTAGCCAATCCCTTTGCGCCGGTCGAAACGAAGTCTGGATGCTTCTCGGGATGACCAGCTGAAGATGTTTCGTCCGCATCTCATCGGTCTGGTTTTCCGAGATGCCGGGTTCGAGTGTCAGCAAATGCTTGTCCGGTATTCGCTCGGCTTCAGAAAGCACCTGGCGCCAGCGATCCTTGAGTGTTGATTTCGATCCAAGCATCGTCAACCGCTCGGAAGGAAAGGTGAGGTCGCGATATTCACTCTGGCCAGGGAAAAGAAAATCCGGCTTGTTCCGGTTCTCTGTTTCAGCTCCCCTTACATAGGCAATCCCGTGATCGGTGAAGACGGCCTCAAGATGATTTTCAAGCGCTGAACCGGCGCGGGATTTTCGGCGGTTCTGGACGCTGAGAGAAAAGTTGAGAAATCCGTCGACGTCAGCGCCATCAGTCGCCTGAAATCCGCTGCTGATACGTTCGGCGACTATCCGTCTCTCCAGCCTGCGGAACAGCTGTTCCTCACGATCCATCCACGCCACGAGAGCGCCGTCAGCGTCGTCGCGAGCCGAGACATCTGGAAGTGACGTGCGGGCAAGATCGGAAAACTCTCTCGTTCTGGGAAATTTCAGCCCGAATGGCTCGATCAGATCGTCGAGCCTGTCAGCTTCCGGCTCTTCAAGTTCGAGCCCGAGCTCGTCGAGAATATAACGCGCCGCGAAGTCGAGTTCGGCGTCGTTGTTGCCTTCGATCTGCTGGAACGTGAACTGGAACTCCGGCTGGTCTTCAAGGCCGAACAGCCAGACAAGCTGGTTCTGGATAGTTGTGCCAGACGGGGTCACAATAACCATTGCCGATGCGTCCCGGCATATGGCCAGAAAGAATACGTCACCGGCGGACATCATGCCGGTGATCTCATTCCCGTAGTAGTAAAGGCGATATTCGGTGCGGTTGGGGTGGCTTCTCCTTGCATCATACCAACTGACCATGCCCTCGACGGTGATGGCTTCCTGCTCTTCACCCAGCCAGATGAAGCGGGTGGGTATGTTTTTTCGGTCCGCATCACCCAGCAGGTGTCGCAGCGAAGCCGATCCATTGAATTCATGCTGATTGGACGTTGCAGGAGTTGTCTCGACGGCGCTGAGCCGCTTGACGACGATCCCCTCAAAATAGTCTGAAAGGGATCCTCTCTTCATGCGTCCCGCCCCCGGATTTCCATTCTTGGCACGTCGGTCCTGAGCCAGAGGGCGCACTCTGCAATCAGCTCTTCCAACGGAAGCCTTGTTCGCCCTTTCATTGCACACTCCCACACAATGCACTGACGCCAGCCATCCTGTGCAAGAAGGGCTTCCGAGCGGACATCGACCTCCCTGTTACGGTTGATCTTGGCAAGCCAGAAGTCCGGACGGCTCGATGGCCATTTGAAGAGATGACAGTCATGGCCGTGCCAGAAGCATCCGTGGGCAAATATCACCGCCCGATATTTGGGAAACACAAGATCCGGTTTCCCGGGCAGGCGCTTGTCATGCAGACGGAAGCGGAAACCGAGGCCGTGAAGCCCACGCCTCAGTATCATCTCCGGTTTTGTGTTCTTGCCCCGGATACCGGACATCATCCGGCTTCTGATTTCGGGAGAAACGGTATCAGCCATTCGCAGTCATTTGCACCCTGTCGGGTCTCGTCACAGAACGAATAGCCTCGATGACCGCCGGCTCCTGCTCAGCCTTTCGCAGTGCCGCCATGATGTGCTTTTCCATGGCCTGCGCGACAAATTCCACGACTGGTACCACAACAGCGTTTCCGAACTGCCGGTACGCCTGGGTGTCAGAAACTGCGATCTTGAAACGCCGGTCGCCCCGATCAAAACCCATCAATCGGGCACATTCGAGTGGGGTCAGGCGCCGCGGTCTTTTCCCCGGCTGCTCGACCAGAACTTCTGAACCATCCTTGTAGTAGCGCGCCGAAAGTGTCCGGGTGACGTCATTTGGCCCGAAGAGGCTGAAGCCGAACCCGTTGCCTTTGGACTGATGTTTGGCCTTGTAGTTCTGGAGATACTCCCAGAGCCGGGGTGTCAGCGTATATTTCGGGTGGACTTCCTCGTGCGGCTCAAGAATGCTGCCCAGTTTGGGGCCATTCTTCGGGTCCGGGATAACAAGCGAGCTGAAATCGAAATCTGTCGGCTCCCTGAAACCGACAATAAATACCCGCTCACGCTTCTGCGGAACCCACGATTCCGAGCTGATCACCCTGTGCTGGACGTGATAGCCGAGCTCATTGGTGAGGACGTTCATGATCGTCGCAAAGGTGCGCCCGCCATCATGGCTTTCCAGGTTTTTGACGTTTTCCAGGACGAAAGCCGCAGGCCGGTGATGTGCGATGATCTGCGCCGTATCGAAAAACAGTGTACCCTGCGTATCGCATAGGAAGCCGTGGGGGCGTCCAAGCGCGTTTTTCTTTGAAACACCGGCAATTGAAAATGGCTGGCACGGAAAGCCTGCGAGCAGGACGTCATGCTCCGGGATCTTTCCCGGATCCTGCGAGAACTCGCGAATGTCACCACCGATCTGGTGATTGTCACGATAGTTCAGGGCGTAGGTTTTCTGGCTGTGCGGATCCCATTCAGATGTGAAGGCGCAATGACCGCCGATGCTTTCGAAGCCCAGACGTAAGCCACCGATACCAGCAAACAGATCGATGAAACGAAACCGTGTCGGGGGCTCCTTTACTCCTTGTTGCGCAATTCTCTCGAGTGCCTTGATCTCAAGACGGCGAGGCTGGCTTTCACCATCCTCATACCGTCTGGCCGTTCTCAGTGACACGTCCAGTAACTCAGCTGCCTGCGCAACGGTCATTCCCGCCTTTTCCCGAAGAGCCGTAAATTCCGTCCGGGTATTGTGGCGCATGCTGTCCTCGAATCGCTGCTGGGTCATTTTTTGACAAAATGACAGGAAAATCCCTAGCGATCAATCCATGTTCTTATTATGTTCTTACCGACGGATCGGTTGATGTACAGATTATTTTCGGGTCGCCGCGACGGTGGCGGCTCCAGACGGGACGGCCCATGCGGGGCCAGTCGGTCCCGCCACCCTTTCGGTCGCTGCGCTGAGGCTCCTGCGGCTGGCCGGTAACCGCTTGTTCCGTGTCGAGAACTCCCGAAATCCCGCCGGGGGGCGGCGCTATGCTGATTTCTCCTGTATTCTTCAATGTTTCTTTCGCGGCGTTATGCGGCGGAGGCTGCGCTGGCTATTCATATTTCGACCGGTATCTTTCTTCAGGCGCCTGCCAATGTTCGATGAAATCCAGTGGATCCACGTTTCCCATCATCGCAGCTCCAGCCGCTCTGTCAGACGTTGGCGGCGCTCTTCATCGACACCTCCCAACCGCGCCCCCGCATCCGCGAAAAAGCGTTCGACGGTCATCGCCTTGCCCCACTTCTCGATGGTCTCAGCAAGCTGCTGCCGACTGTCGGTAAGAGCCTGAGCGACCCTTCGGGCATCCTCCCGCCGTTCGTAGCTTTCCCACTCCTCCTGCCGCTCCTTTCTCCTCTTCGCCTCGGCCTCGTCCTCGGCTGTCATGAGGCGTTGAAGTTTGTCCGTGGACGCTCGCAATGTCTCGACAATTTTCGGAATGATGCTGACCAGCGATTCCTGCTGCGTGCCCTGCCAGCTGACAGACCAGTCGATGCCATTCTTTGGTGAGTAGGCAATGATGAAGCGGCCCGAAGGCATATCCTGCTCTGTCGTCTGCCCGGTTATTCAGGCCCTTATGCGAGCGATGCTCGACACTGGGCATGATTTCTCTTCTGGCGGCATCGTAGGATCTGAGCTTGTCGGTGATCATGACACGTGGCGTGACGCACTGCCCTTCAGTAGCTTTCGCATCAGCCGAAGTGCGGCCGTCTTGTCCCGGCGGCTCTGGATCAAAACATCGAGAACATAACCATCAGCGTCGACGGCCCGCCCACTTGTCGGCAAACTTCCCCTGGATCGACATCGGATGGAACGGGCATATTCTCGGCCGAACTTGGCAGCCCATTCCGCTACAGTCTGGAAGATGCCGCTGTGGCTCGGCCAGGCTGGCAAAACTCGGTGAGGACATCACCGAGACATTGGAAGTGATCCCGCGCCAGTGGAAGGTCATCCAGACGGTGCGCGAGAAGTTCTCGTGCCGGGAATGTGAGAAGATCGCCCAGCCGCCGGCACCTTTCCACGCGACGCCGCGCGGCTTTGCCGGACCAAACCTCTTGGCGATGATCCTGTTTGAGAAGTTCGGTCAGCATCAGCCGCTGAACCGGCAGAGTGAACGCTATGCCCGTGAAGGCATCGACCTCAGCCTCTCGACGCTTGCCGACCAGGTTGGCGCTTGCACAGCGGTCTTGAAGCCCTTGCACGGATTGATCGAGGCGCATGTGCTTGCTGCCGAGCGTCTACATGGCGATGACACGACCGTGCCGATCCTGGCGAAGGGCAAGGCCGATACCGGGCGGATTTGGACCTATGTCAGGGACGATCGGCCGTTCGGCGGAACGTCGCCACCGGCAGCCCTCTACTATGCCTCCCGCGATCGGCGACAGGAACATCCCGAGCGCCACCTCAAGAACTTCACCGGCATTCTGCAGGCGGATGCCTATGGCGGCTACAACCCACTCTTCAAAATGGACCGTGATTCCGGTCCGCTGACCCAGGCATTGTGCTGGGCGCATTCGCGTCGCAAGTTCTTCGTGCTTGCCGACATCGCCACCAACGCCAAACGCGGCAAGAACGCCACGCCGATCTCGCCGGTGGCGCTCGAGGCCGTGAAACGGATCGATGCCCTGTTCGATATTGAGCGTGACATCAATCGTCTCGCTGCAAGTGAAAGACTGGCGCGACGTCAGCAGGACAGCCGTCGTCTCGTCGAAGAGCTTGAGGCCTGGATGCGGGCCGAGCGGACAAAGCTGTCGCGCAGCTCGCCCGTCGCCGAGCCGATCGACTACATGCTAAAGCGCTGGGAGGGCTTTACCTCCTTCCTGGGCGACGGTCGGATTTGCCTGACCAACAATGCCGCCGAACGCGCTCGGCGCGGCTTTGCGCTCGGCAGGAAATCGTGGTTGTTCGCAGGCTCCGATCGCGGCGCTGATCGTGCTGCCTTCATGGCAACGTTGATCACGACGGCCAAGCTCAACGACATTGATCCTCAGGCCTGGCTGGCCGATGTTCTCGCTCGTATCGCTGACATGCCGATGACACAGCTTGCGGACCTGCTCCCTTGGAATTGGACAGGTCTGCGTCCTACGATGGCGTTGGCATCATGACCGTCGATCGCATCGCTCGACTACATATCCAACTCGACGATATCGAGCCTTCGATCTGGCGCAGGGTCGAGGTTCCCCTCACGATGAGCTTGAAGGGGCTTCACGATGTCATTCAGGCGGTGATGCTGTTCGAGGATTATCATCTGTTCGAGTTCGAGGCTTGTGGCCGGTGTTACGATGTGCCGGATCCAGAAGACCTCTATGAGCGAAAAACCTTTGCGGCTCGCAACATCCGCATCGGGGCGCTTATCGAGCGTGGGATCGCGACCTTCAAATACACCTATGACTTCGGCGATAACTGGCGGCACACCATCACGGTCGAGGAATTAGAGGATGGTAGTCCGGGGATCGAATATCCGCGCTTTGTTGATGGTCAGCGCAGAGCGCCACCGGAAGATGTTGGTAGCACCTCGGGGTTCGAGGAATTCCTCAACGTCATGGCGAAGCCACGACATGCGCAGCATCGAGAGTTTGTGCATTGGTATGGTGGCCGCTTCGACCCCGTCGATATAAGCGTCGATATCGTTCAAGACCGTGTTGCTAGACTTGCCCGCCGTCGGACGCTTGGAAAGGCTGGCTTTGCGAAGAGCCAAAACCAGCAGCACTGACCAAATCTGAAAAACACAGATCGAGGCATCATGGGTTATCGCAACTCCGCCCTGTACACCTTGAAATACGTGGCAACGATGCTCAATGAGGACGAAGACTTCTTGCGGGAATGCTCGATTGAGATGTTCTCCGAAGATGGCTGCGTGTCTGCATATGACGACTATCCAGCCTCAGAGCGCAGCGAGCACATTGTCTTGTTTACCGAAGTCGGCATCGAAAACCTTCAATAAATTATCCGCAATCTTCGCGGAGACGCCAACCCGCCATCGAAGCTCGTTGCAGAACGAAACCGTAAGAAGCCGAGGCTACTGCGGCCCTGACCGGATGGTTACACATCGCATCCGCCAGAAGCCGCTTCAGCTTCGTGTTCTCGTCCTCAAGCGTCTTCAGCCGCTTGGCCTCGGACACCTCCATGCCGCCGAACTTGGCCTTCCATTTATAGATGCTGGCATCGCTGACGCCATGCTTGCGGCAAAGCTCCGAGACCGGCGTGCCTGCCTCGTGCTCCTTCAATATGCCGATGATCTGTTCGTCTGTGAAACGATTGCGCTTCATCCTCTGGTCCTCTCAAATGGGCCAGAGCTTACTTCAAAATGGATTATTTCAACGGGGCAAGGTCACTGAGCCTGCGGGCAGTAGTGCGATTGGTAGAAATGACAAAATCGTATCGAGAAGCCTCAATTTGGGCAAGGATCGCGCCGCCTATTGTTGCCAGAACCGAGGTCAGCGCTACAAAATCGAAACCCAGACCGAACAGGTCTTTGTTCGCCACTCCTACGGCCGCCGTAACAACTGCGGCCAGCAATGAGAGAGCGAATTCGCTACGTCGCAGCCTCCGCGCTATGGGAACGTAATGTGTAGCATTTTCTTCATAATAGGCGACTTGTTTGCGCACCCGGCGATCGATGTATTCGGATGGAGAAGCAAAGGGCGCTGTGGGCGCGGATGCCGCCGTTTGTTTTGTCTCGAGCACGCCCAACAGGTCTTCGATTTCCTCAGCAATTTTTTCGCATTCCTCGTCGAAACGTAAATCGGCGGTCCGTGAGCCATCATATGGATCCGCGGATGCCGCATAGGTGTATATTGCGCCCTTGAGCGCTTCCGAAGCTGCTCGGATCTTGGTCCACTCTGTGAATTGTGCGCCACCAAGCAATCGCGAGTTCAGAAAGCTTTCTTTCGGCTCCAGATCGGGTCCTGAAGGTCGATTCCCACAACTTGCGCTGTAGATGCGAGGTCGTTGTCTTTTTAATAATCTGCACGCCGCCTTAAGGAGGTTGAGGGCCAACCGATATGGCAAATCCGGTCAAGTACGCAGCCCATAGGTGATCGGATCATCCGTCTCGCTTCCCAACTGGCTGTGTTGMTTGTCTGGTGCCATAGCTAACTTTCTTAACGCAGCCCGACGACACCACCCATGTGGGGAATGCTGGTACCGCTCTGCGATTGAACGAGCGACAGGCTCAGTTCCTAGACATTCGATGGCAAGCCGATGAAGATATCCGTCGTCGGCGCCTTCGCCTTTTTGCAAAAATGCCGTGGCCCTTGAGGCGCCGGCGGCGCTACCACGAATGAGCACAAAGCCCTTTAAGCGTGAAAATGGGTGAGATGTATCATCTAGTAGCACTTCCGAGACGCTTCCAAGAACGCGATCCCAATCGGTGCGCGTTCTTCCACGAAGCATCGTCTTCACCGCGCTAACAAAAAAGGCTGTATGGTGTGGCTGCTCGGCGACGAACCGTGCCGCAAGCTGAATGTGACGCTTATCGCGGAGAAACACGGCGGATCGCATCCACTGTTGTATGGCGCCCGCTGAGTGAGATTCCATCGCGGCTAGAAATAATTCATCACATCCCACCTTCCTCAATGAGCTCCTCTCGGAGCCGCGGTGGTGGTTATTTCGCGGGGGAGAATCTGACTCGTCCAACGGAGACTCTTGCTCACCTCCAGAGGGCCCGTGTCTCGTGTCCAAATTACCGGATCCGGCAATTTCAGAACTATCCGCCGGATAACCTACTTTCTTGCGAACGATCTTTGTCTTTGTAGAATTTATTGCCAATCCGATATCGCCGAGGGCTTCAGTAACCGCGCCGAGTGCATCGTGTGCTTCATTCTGACTGGAGCAAAAGAACACAAAGTCATCTGAGAACCTGCAATATTGGAATCCGCTACGCAACAATTTTTGATCAACTGGAATTAGTACGGCTTCCGCAAGCAAGCTGGACGCGAGAGAACCGACAAGAAGGCCGCTGTCAACGGTTGAACTCCAGTATCGTACAATATTCATCAAGTATTCTGCTATGATTTCCTGGCGAGTGATACACGATAAAATTCTCTCTAAATTGCCAAGTGATACACTTTTATAAAATTCTTTGATATCAACTTTCAGAATATACTCAGACATAATTGCGCGATCTGAATATATCGCATGTTGCCGAAACGCCTGATGGCTTTGAACACCGCCGACCAAATCGATGTTTTCAAGATTCACTCGATATGAAAACACAACGTTTTGGTCCAGGCGGGGCCGGAACGATTCATATTCACGCGCAAGCTGCACTGAAAGTGAATTGTAAACCAAAAGATCGCCGAGTTCGAAAATAGAATATTGACGCATGCCGGGCGCAATAGGCTTTGGCACGGGGAGTAATTCCGGAACCCCAAAGCGATCGGCTGAAAAGCCGGATTTGATGATATCAAGTGTTTTGTCCGCGAGGGCACACCTTAGTCGATCATTTCCGCGGATTATGCCTACCTCAAAGGGCTGGGGCAAATGATAGAGAGTTTCTACTGGAGAAACAGGTATACATGCTCGCACAGAGTCTTCTAGTAAGTAGTCAACATTCGCAAACGAATTACCTCTCAAGACTAGGTTAAAGCTAGCCGCTAATCCTGTTGAAAGAAGACCAGTTATGAATTGCCTCCGAGAAATACATCCACTAGTCAACATCGACTCATCCTCCCTTTTTGTCATATGTCGGAATTACTGCAGAAGTTTCCTTGCTCGATTGATCAATTCCTGCCCATCTGGAACAGAGAGCGTCCAGACCCTCGCATTGTCGGCTTGTCCGCCGACGACGGCCCGGTTGCCGTCTGGGCTAAATGCCGCGGAGAAGATATCCCGATGGTGCCCGGTCAGAATCGCAAGCTCGCGCCCAGTTTGGACATCCCAAACACGTGCAGTTCGATCGGCGGAACTAGTAATGATCTGTGTTCCAGTCCTATTGAACGCCGCCGAGTAGAGCCCACCCTTATGGCCCCTTAAGGTCCGGACTAAAAGTCTGCTTGGAAATTCCCAGATAGCAGCGGTGCCGTCGCTTGATGCTGTCACTAGTTTCTTGCCATCTGGACTAAAAGCAACGGCGTATACAGCGTCAACATGCGTTTGCGGCAAAGGTTCTAGTTCACGCTTGGTTTGAACATCCCAGAAGCGGACTAGCGTCTGATATGATGAGGCCGCGAGAACGCTGCCGTTCGGGCTGAAATCAACAGAGAGGACTCCTTGGTCGAAACTTCCCAACGTAACGATGGGTTCTCCCGTTACTGGGTTCCACAGCCGAACCGTTCTATCATAGGAGCCTGTGGCAACAATCTGCTGCGTAGGCGCAAACTTTACCGCTGTGACCGTTTCAGTGTGGCCTACCAACTGAGAGATGATATGGCCGTCAGCGGTATCTCTTACTTGCGCGGTATGATCTGATGAACCGTTAGCAATCTGTCGCCCATCCGAGCTAAAGGCGAGCCCTCGAACAGGAGCGGAAGCGCTTTGTTCCCAAATTTGAGCTCCAGTGTTGGCATTCCAAAGCTTGATTGCACGATCCTTAGAGGTGGTGCAGAGCAATGCACCATCGGGGGAAACGGCGACCGAGGTTACATCATTGTTGTGTTTCAGCACTATGTCGCTTTCCCCTGAAGCCGCTATTACGGCTTGTCGCAACGCATCCAGTGCCTCGGGGGCAAATTGCCGTTTTGGGTTAGAAAGATCGTCTGGTAGAGCCTGAAGAGCGAGACGGAGAGCTGCTATGGGATTGCCGACCTCAGTCTCTCTTAGCGATTGGCCAGCCAATGCAAGAGACTCTGAACGTTGGGCCTCATTTCGTTGCTCAATTGATATTAAATAGAAATAACCCGTCGCTGCAGCTAGTAAGCCAAGGATAAGCGCTGTCGTCAGGGATGCGTAAGTTGTCCACGCGCGTAAGCGATCGCGTCTATGTCTATCCTTCTCCGCAAGGAGAAAAATCTCGCCACTATCTGTAACATATTCGCTCTCAACAGTGGTGAGCCAGCCATTGTGCTGGACCTTCAGTGATGCGTAGCGATCATAGTCTGCGCGATTGGCGAGTGTCTTAGGCTTTTCGACTGCCGGTGCAGCGACCCAATTCGCTACGCTGTCCATCAGGCTTCCGAGGCGTCGAACTGCAAGAGAGGTATCCTTGCCACCGAGCTGATTCTGCAGCCAAACCCACTGAGTAATTAGCGCCTCATGTGCAGGTTCAACCGACTCTCCTTCTGTAGTCACCAGCAGACGGGCGCAGGCGCTGCTTGTCAGCTTCCGGGCGAGATTTGCTCGCACCTCGTCGAGGTCTGCAAGACGTGCCGCACGGCGCGTTGCACCTCCAGTATCACCGAGCCGGATCAAGCGGACAAACAGAGGAACAAGTAGATTCTGCTCTTGAACAGACAGCTTTGTTTCGCGAACATTATCGGCTTCGTAAGCAAGAGCGCCGGCAATTCCGTTGACCTTCTGGTACGCCTCAAGCAGTCCCCCCGCCTCCTGACGACGGCGCCATATTGCATGTAGCGCCATTTGCACTAAGGCTAGGTCCCCCGGTTGATCCATCATGTCGCGCTGGAAAGCGCTAGCCAGAGCATTGATTTCATCAACATTTGTGTGGCCGGCCATTTCTAGCGGTCGACTTACCACCTTGACGAGGCCTTCATTGCTGATGCCGCGCAATCTGTAGACGGCGCCGTTGCCCTCCTCCCCCAACCGTTGCCAAAGACGGGTATGTCCACTGAGGAGATTGAAATAGTCTGAACGGATTGTCAGCAAAGCATGGAACCCCCAATCGGCTAACGCAAGAAGCAAGTCTATGAACGGTTGACGGGCCTCTTCCGGCGCCAGTGTAAGTAATTCTTCAAATTGATCGACGTACAACAGTGACTGCGTCTTTTTCGGATCGAGGTCGCAACGAATTGCGTGAGCCGTTTCATATGGCTGGTTCAGATCAACGCGCTCGCGTAACCTGCGGCGATGTTCGGAGTCTAAGTTCAGTAGTCGTGCCGCAGCGTCGATCCCGTCCTTCAAACCAATCAATGGATCGGCGCCAGGCCTCATTATGACTACGTGGCGGATTCGATCATCGGGCTCACGACCACCTAATTCCTCAAGGGCTCCACCCCGGAACCGAGGGACCAATCCAGCCTGAACGAGAGACGATTTACCTGCTCCACTCTCGGCCACAATTGCCACTAGGTTGTAGCGGCGCAAAAGCGTGACGACTTGTTCCGTCTCCTTCTCGCGCCCAAAAAACCTATCCGCCCAATCCTCAGTCATTGAGCGGAGGCCGATAAAGGGCTGATCCGTTGCATCGAAGCGACGCTTTTCTGGGCCAGCAACGATGGTGGTTAGTAATTTGGCGAATTCCTGTTGATCATTGAGCGGGTCCCGGACGCTTTGGTGCTGTGCCACAAATGGCGGAAGAGATTTGGACCCGGAGGCGTCTGCTGCCAAAATTGGAATGAACGGGATGGCATTTTCACCAGTCGCTCGCGAGAGCCCAAGGCTTACTTCGCGTTCGACCCAGTTCACCACCCCCCTAGAGCCAACGTAAACAGCAAAGGCCGTCGCACGCTTGCTTATCGCGTCCGCTAATTCACGCTGCCATATGTCGCCCGGATTTAAGTCATCCTTGTCGAACCAGACAGTCAAGCCGGCGGTCTTCGCCGCTTCCGAGGCAAGGATCCTGCGTTTGAGTTCGCTAGCAGCTTCTGTATCTGCTCCAGAGTGACTCAAGAATAAGCACGGCTGAGGCATTTTAGCTCAATCCGACTGATCATTTGAATTCATTAAGGTTCACTATTACTCTGTCTATAGAGGCTGTATGCTAGTGATAACGTTGTGCGTGTATACCTATATCTGTGGAAACAGACGAATTGTCGACAGACGGTGCCGGAGCATCCCGCAAGTTCCTCTATTGCTCTGATGCAGACAGGAAGCCATCTATTCATTACTATTATTTCCGAGTTTGTACCTCTGAAAGAATACATCAACAGGTTGTTGCTGGCAATCCAATTTGAATTTATGTGGAGTTATTTCTGGCTAGACGAATTACATTTTGTAGGGTCCACGGTCTTGCAGGGATATTAAGATGCCACGACGAAATGCTAGTCTGACGAGCCAGCGCTACGGATCCATAATCCTTACACTGGCGAGGGGCGATTAAGGGCCTCTTGCCGCATGGTCCCTCGGGACGTGCTGGTGACCACATTCTGAAGCAGGCCGGCTCGCAGAGCAGGGCAACTGTGCCACCAGGGCTCGACGGACATGGTTGCCAAGCGCTACGGCCTGCAAGACCGTATTGGCGGCACGGCAGGTATCTCGCAAAATAAATAGATGATGAGACTTGAAATTGTAAGTCTCGGTACGATCAGGCCCCCCGCAACCAAATTCCTCTTTAAACATTAGCACCAGAGCGTTATCGCTGAGGCCGCGCCAGACGACCGTATTTCCCGGTGGCGGTCTGATGTTTCGGGCGCTGTGCGCGCGAGCATTGTGTAACCGCCCGATTGCTACCGCGGCGATTTTGCTTTGATGCGAGCGACGAGCAGCTCGTCGTCAACAAAGCTGTCGAGGAAGTCGTTCCATTCTTGGGATGTGCGGCGGGCATCTTTGAGCATCTGCTCCAATTCGTCCATGYCGTCGTCCGTCAGTGCGGTCACGGATTCGTCGTCTCCGGTGTACACGGAGATGATGCTGCCGTAGCTCAGATTATCATCGTTGGAGACGATTGCCTGAAGAAGTTCCGGGTCCTCTTCGAGAATTTCGGCAACAAATTTGATCGTACGGACGTAGGTGACTGTCGCCATCAGGCTGCCTTTGCGTCGATTGCGGTGATCGTCGACCAGTTCCACGGAAGGAGTTCGTCGAGTCGATTGATCTTGTGATCGTGGATGCGATCGAGCACGTCAGTCAGATAGGCTTGCGGGTCAAGACCATTCATCTTTGCCGTCTCGATGATCGTCATGGCGCGTGCCAAGGTCTCCGCTCCCGTATCGGCTCCCGCGAAGAGCCAGTTCCGTCTTCCCACGCCTATCGGACGTAGTGCCCGCTCGGCGGCATTGTTGTCGATCGCGACACGGCCGTCTTCGAGGAACAGACAGAGTGAAGACCATCGGCTCAAACCGTAGCGGAAAGCTGTCGCCAGATCGCCTTTGCCCGGAATGCGCGTTAGTTGAGCTTCAGCCCAGTGGCGGAATGCATCGACCTTAGGCTTGCTCTGGGTCTGACGCGCGGCAAGCCGGATCTCAGGAGGCTGGCCGTTGATGCCTCGCTCGATGTCGTAAAGCGCTCCGATGCGATCGAGAGCCTCTCGCGCAATCTCGGACTTGTTTGATGTCCAGATATCGTGGAAGTCTCGTCGCCAATGAGCCCAGCAGGCGGCTTCCTTGAAGCGAGATTCTCCCTTTTCTCCAGGCGAGTATAGCTTGCCATATCCTTTGTAGCCGTCAGCCTGAAGGATGCCGCTTGATTGCTTGAGGTGGCGGTGGACGTGCTCTTCTTTCCAGTCAGGAGCAAAATAGTAGACTGCACCGGGCGGGGAACTGCCTGCCCATGGACGCTGATCGCGGACATACGTCCAGATCCTGCCCTTCTTCACACCCTTGCCCAACCCCTTGTCTCGCAGCGAGCGATCCAGCACCCTGATCGGGGTGTCGTCCGCATGAAGCAGGTCACTTGCCATGACCGCCGTTTCGATCCGCTCGATGAGAGGCTGCAGAACCTGCATGGCGCGACCACACCAATCAACCATCGTGCTGTCGGGAATGTCGGCGCCCATGCGGGCGAAGATCTCGTTCAGACGGTACAGTGGCAAATGGTCGTCGAACTTCGAGACCAGAATGTACGCCAAGAGACCAGTGCCAGCCATGCTGCCCGGTATCGGGCGGCTGGGCGCTGCCACCTGCACCATTTTCTCGCAGCAGCGGCAGGACTTCTTCAGTCGAGCAACTTCGATGACTTTCATCTGCGCGGCGATCATGTCGAGGATTTCGCTGACGTCCTCACCGACAAGACGCAATTCACCTCCGCATTCCGGGCAGCAGGAGCCAGGATCGAGCTCTCGGCGCTCGCGAACCGCCTTGTCCGAGACGCGTGGGCGCCGGCGCATGATCTTTTCAGAGGTATCCGCCAAGGGAACAACAGACGCCGCCTCATCAGGTTCATCGATTGGCGCCGTACTGCCTTCAGCGGCGGCGATCAACAGATCCTCAAGCGCCAGTTCCAACTGCTCGATTTCACGCTCAATCTTTTCGGAGGACTTGCCGAAGACCTGTTTCTTCAGCTTGGCAATGCGCAGCCGCAGCGTTTGGATTAACTGATCATGCGCTTGCAATGTGGCCGACATCTTCGCGTTTTCCGCCTGCAAAGCGGCAATCATTGCCTTGAGAAAGGCTGGATCGTCCGGAAGATTTGTCGTCTAGCTCGATCATCCCGCAGCAGCTCTCCCTGAGTTCAGGGACATCGGTCTGCACGGCATTCATATCGACTGGAATGAACAATGCATTCGCAGATGCCGACAAAAGCCCCTTCTTTTTGAGCTCGCTACGCCAGGCGTATATCTGCTGCCGCGTTAAATCGTGACGATGAGCAACCTCTGTGATCGTGGCTCCAGCAACCCCAACCGACATGACAATCGCAAGCTTGTCTTCTTCGCGCCACCGCCGTCGACGTTCCTGCCCAAGAATTTCAACACGCATCGCAATCCTCGCCTAAGACACGTCGCTAACGACGTCGTTAAACACGTCTCTTAGGCCATCAAGACGTTAGGCGGCAGGCGGTGCCAATCGGGCGGTTACAGCATTGTCAACCACAGCACTCTCCATCTCATGATGCAAAACACGGCGACGAGGTTTGCCAGTCGATCGGCCGTTCGTAGTCTTGCATCTTCAGCCCGGCAACCGGACTTGAGGATCTTATGGAAGACCTCAATCTTCCAGCGCATCAGGTACCATTTGATTTTTTCGACTGCCTCCTCGCAGCTATGCACCTCAAGATTCGTCAATAGCTTCCACTCGATGCGCTTGCGGCCGGCCGGAGGATTGGGCTCTACCGCGTGGATGACGGTAAGGTCCAAAGCTGGGTATCGCTTCTTCTTGCCGATGGGCGGCAGCACTCGGATCCGTTTGAATCGGATGTCCAGGTGGACTTTGGTGACCTCATCGACCTTAAGAGAATTAGGAGCTCGATACAGAATCACAAGTGATTCTTTGAGCGAAAGCTTTTCGTAAACGAGTCAGCTACTTATGGGTAATTGCAAGCTTCACCGGATGCTTATGAAATTCGTTACGTCGCTCTTATTTTGACTTTGTGTTTCGCGTCAGTGGCATTGCGCGCAGAATTCTCGGTGGCAATCAAAACCAACGGTGGTCCCGCCGTCTATTTAAGATCGATCTCGATAGGTGTGGGCTGACCTGCGTCCGGCCCATCGAACCACAAAAGGGCGCGTAGTTTGCCATCGCTCGCGCTCAGTGGCAGCAGTGCCTCTGGCTTGACCTCACTGCCATACCCTTTGAGATCAACGAGTTTGTTGGCCTTCTGGTCGTACGAAAAGACCGCATAATCCCCCAGTTGAATGGGATGGCCCTTGGTCGGATCGTTCTCCGGACCCGCGAGAACGAGCAACTTTCCTTCGAAGGTAAGAAGATCGCGAACGCCACGTGGATGGCCGAAGGTGTCGACCTTCAACTCGGGCCTTAGCAGAGTCGCGTCTCCCGTCTTACTGTCGAACAGCACGCCCAGCGGCACGGACAAAATGGCGGCCCGGTGATCTGTTAGGATCGGCCCCCGGAATCCCGCGTACAGGGTGCCTTCCCGCACTGCCAGGCCCTCGATGGTGAGACCATTCTCCTCTAGGGGCTTGTCAACGAAGGGCTGCAGCTCAGGCATCAGCCTGATAATTTTGGTCAGCAGCTGCGAAGACGCCAATTCAGGCTGGCCAACGAGCTTACCGGTCTTGGTGTCGATGGAATCGGACGCAAAACGAATACGGAAGATCCGGCTGCTCGCCTTAACCCGCGCATTGATCTCGGCCGAGTCCTCTTTGCCATCTTCGTGACGCGGTCGGCCATGCGAACCGATGACATAGTAGAAGCCGTCGGCGTAGGCTACACCCTCTCCGTCGAGTTCAAGCGGCGTGTTAGCGAAGCTGTCGTCGATCAGTCGGACGAAATCGCCGGCAATCAGCTTTCCGTCCTCTAGAATCACGATCTGCGCACCTTGGGTCTCGTCGTCAGCCACGAGGCAAACGCGTGGGTACCCCGAACTCGCTGCGCACGCGATACCGCTGACGTCCTTAGATTTCTTGCTGTCGGATCCGTCGAAATTCTTCGATTTGCCGATCAGCTTTCCGCTGACCTTCCAAGGCTGCGAATCGGCTGCCTGTCCAAGTGCTGCCCCGCTCCAGCCGATCCCGGCAGACAGGCAGGTCACAACAAGTGTCGACCAAAGTTTGCGAGGTTCATTTGCGCCGCTCATCGCTCACCCGGACACTGATCTGATCTACCGGCCATGACTTCTCCAGTGCATTCTAGGGTTTCGATCGACACTTCGCCATCTTAAACGGGTCGGAGGAACGATGCGTGCACAAACCCGTCCGCGCCGCCGTCTCTCGTTGCATCAACCTGAGCCCAGTCTCCGATCCGAGAAAGAACAGCAACTCTCGCACCAAATGGAAGTGAAGATGTAACGTCAAACTCCGTTCCCGGACCGCTGCGCAGACGGAGGCCACCGCTTGCAATCACCACTTGATCGTTGCTCGCCAAACCTCCCGGTGAAGCATTGCCTCCTCCGTGTTCGTGATGATCGTCTGCAACCACTAGGTCAGGCGCGGCAATGTCTTTTAGGTCCCGCGCGTACTGAGTCACCTTTATGAGAAAGGCTTCCCAGCCCCCGGTCCGCCCTCGCAACACGCGGGGACAGTTTTTGCCGGTCCAATAGTGATGTTGGACGATTCCTTTAGGTACAGCGATGCGACTTTGATACGCGAGAACCGCCGTCAAAAGAGCGGCCCTGTCGTACGCGACCTGCGTGTCGAGCTCAGGGTTCATGCAAATCTCGATGCCTATACTGGACGCATTCCCTGTGTGAGATCCTGCATGCCAGCCGACCTCATTGATCGGCAAACTCTGGTAAACCGGTCCATCATCGACAGTGAAGTGCCAGGAGACCTGGCGTCCCCTCGCGTCCGCACCTTTCTGATACTTGGCGTGCGCTGCCGCATTAGCCCCCGGCTGATCGTTGTCTGTGTTATGAATTGTGATCATGCTCGGCGAAAGCTTGGTGCCGGGCCTGTTCGAGTTGCCTTCAGGGATGTAGTCCCTGATAATGTTCAAATGAATATATGCCTCATCTATTCTCATTTAGCCGCTCCCGTCATGGTGCTGCGCAGTCAAAGGATAGGAAATGGCAATGCGGCGTTGATTCCGACTTTCAAAGTGTCGATCACAGCATTAAAGAACTTCTGAATGGCAGCCAGAGTGGCTTCCGTTGCCTGTGCGACCATCATGTGAAAGAAGAAAGCTGCGGCTTTCGCCGAATTTACACCTTCTTCAGGCGTCATGTCTCCCATAGCTACGCCGCCGGCTGCATCGATAAGGGCCTGCGTGTATGCTCTTACATAGAACTTAGAAGCCTGCTGGATTTTCGACCACAAATCTCCCCCAATCTTTGTTGCTTCGCCTATAATGGCCTTCGATAGACTGCTAACAGTTGAGCTCAAATCTGACATCGAATCCTCCTCTGCTCCTGTGGTGCGTACACTCACTTAGTAAGAGCAAACGTCGAAATTGCCCCAAGAATCGCGTTTTGTAGTTGTCCGCCGTAATTCTGAGCCTCGCCGGGCTTCAATATTCCGTCATTCCTATGCCCATAGTTCAACTGGTCCAGATAGTACCGAACGCCGTACAGCTGATACTCTCGGCAGTCGAAGCTTTGGTAATCCTGAGGCAGCGGGCTTACGCTGGATGGGAGTTGTGAAAAAGCCAATAACCCTTTGCTGCCTGGGCAAGGGGCTGGGGCTCGCGTCTTAGCGGCTCGCTGTGAAAGCCGGTCTAAAACGTTATATGATGCGGCATAATATTCGACGGTTTCCCTTGATTTGTAGATGCGCTCCGGGCCACCCGCTTTTGCAGCTGCCGTAAACTTAGCAGTATCCTCGGAAAATTTGTTAAGGTATTGATCGAAGGTACTGTCGTAGGGCGCTACAATCGACATGCATCCAGACATCGCCAATATGAAAACCATTATGGCGAAAATAGACGATATTCTTCGTGCCGCTATTTGCACTTAGCTATCCTCCCCTTAATGCGTTGTGGTCTAGCGAAGTGGGTGGCTGCGCTCGCGCTTTTGCCCTGCGCGGTTGCTCTATATTCTCTCCGCTAAAAGTTTCACTGCGTGCCACACGCCATCAATACGGAATCTTAGCGGTTACTTCAAGATGTGTTTTCCTTTGTTGCACGTCTTGTACAATGTAAAATTTTTGTGTAAGCTAAGTTGTAGATATAAAATTGTCAGTACGTGACAATTGACCTTGACGTCCTTCGTAACACAAGTAGTTTTCTACATGTGCGGGACATGGGTGATACTTTTGCCAGCCGAACGAAGGTCAAGTTTCGAAACAGAGAGACTAAAAACGTCCTTTATTCGAGCTTAGATTTTTCGGGCGCGCGAGCAAAGATGAGGATACTGCAAAAGGGATGCACGCAAGCTCTCACGAAAAGGCAGGGGGTAGCCTGAGTTACTCTCTTAGTCGTTTCGTGGCCTGATCCGAGCAATATCGTATTGCAACGACTCTGGCGCTCTGTAGCACAGAATACAGCGTTGTCGCTGGTCTACACCAAGGGGGACGCCTACAATGAGTGACACGTCCGGCGACTATCTTATCAAACTGGCGGAGGAGCGTGGCAAGCTTTCCCGGCTGGTTATGGGCGGTGCAGTTTGCGTGATAGGCGGAGCTCTCGTTGTCTCAAGCATAGGCCTTGGGGTGTGGGCCTTCGGGAAGCCTGAACTCACTCCGTTGGTCAACATTTTCGACAAACTTGTCACCGGCATCTTGGCGCTGGTGGGGGCGTGGGTTGGAGCCGTGATCGCGTTCTATTTCGCCCGCGACAATTTCGAATCCGCCAGTGCGCAAGCGCAGAAATCTTTCGGCATGTCGCAAAACGAGCAGCTTGCTGCCATCAAGGTGACCGATCCCGGCGTGATGATCGACGCGTCAAGCGCCTTAAAGGTAGAACTAGATCCCAACGATTTCGACGCAACGGTACTTCAGACCGCGTTCGTCGCGCCGATGGCGGCGAAGGGCTACAAGCGCATGCCGATCTTCGACAAGGGTGGCGTCGGCCTCGGAGTCCTGCATTTAAGCACGATCAACGAATATCTGGTGAAGCTGGCGGTGAAGCCGGTCGGGCCTCCACCGTCACCGCCTCCAGGCCGCGTACCCACTGTCGAGGACGCAACACTCGGCGATTTGGCCAAGTCGCTCCCCGCTGGTATGACCCTGCAAAGTGCGGTCGCCTTCGTGCCGCAGACTGCTACGCTTCTGGATGTGCAGATTGCAATGAAGGGCCAGAACGAGTCAGGCAAATCGGGCATGGGGTGCGAGGACGTCTTTGTTACGAGCACCGGCGACTCAAAGGAGAAGGTGATTGGATGGATCACGAATGTAAAGCTTCGCGAGAAGGCTGCTTTCGCCGGTTGAGGTGACCCTCGTTTCGTTGAACATTGCGAAAAACACAGATGCAAGGTGGGAAGCAGCGTTTAATTGCATAATTGGTATAGTTGAAAGCCAGTCACAGTAGCATCCCGTCTTACTAACTGAATTCCCTGAGAAGCGCGAAGTCGCTAGGGGCTGCTGCCGCGAGGCGCGGCAACTTAGCGACGCCTAAACCATGCGGGCAGTTTTTCGTCTGTTGCGATGTCCAGTTCAAGTTTGGTCTTTCCTCGGTCCGCACTGATCCCCACCGTGAACGCGCCATAGGCATGGCAGTCCTCCAGGGTCGTCCTGCCGTCAGTTGCGCGGACCACATAGACGGGTTCTGCTAAGGTCGGATGCAGATAGAACGTAACGTCGCCCTCAAGCGCTTTGGCATCGGTCTGATCAACAACAAGATCGAACATCAGCGTCTGGCGGTTAATACCCCCAGGTCTCCGAATCACCCTCAGGCACCTCCCGTCTGCCTCCGCCTTGCCGCCAAATTGGCCCTTATTCGGGCCCTCTGGATCTATATCCCTGCCGCGTTCCGCAGTCCTCGTGGGAGATGGCGTGACTTCGATGGCCTCGGCGAAAGGCTTTGCCTGCGCGGTATTCGATTTGGAATTGCCCGCTGGCCGGCTTCAACGTAAGCGCTGTTGTGGGGCCACGGGAGCAGACGTCGATGCCTCCAGCTATTTTGTGAGCTGCTGAGCAGCTAGCCTTTCTGCTTCTGCCAACGCGGCAGTTTTGCTTTTGAAAGGACCGATATCGTTTTCTGCCGTGTCAGGTAGCCACTTTGGAAGGAACCACCAGCCTCCAGATCGATAACTGGTGCTGCTTCTCACTGAGCCGATATTTTTCGCAAAGAACCAGCCGGTGTCGATGCCGTCCTGCTCCCACGAGATGCTCTGCTCTGTCATGGCATGCTCCACGTCTGTTCTTCTATTGGGAGCATTTTATCGGTCCTGTATGACCACGGCAACAACTCTTCGAGCTGGCTGTTGGGATGGCCATTGACTATTTTGGTGAGCACGTCGGCGAGATAACCAAGCGGTTCAACGTCATTGAGTTTTGCGGTTTCGATGAGCGAGGCGATGGTCGCCCTTGTCTCAACGGACCGGACACGCCGCCAATCGAGGCCCGCAAACAGCGCTTCGAACTGTGCATGTCCCAAGGTCATCAGACCATCCCGGATATCTGGCCAAGTAAACGTATGCTCCTCCAGCCGCTTGTAGGCCATTACCAGCCCGCTGCCATCCCAGTAGATCAGCTTTAACCGATCCGCCTTGCGTGACCGGAACACGAAGACTGTTCCTGTGAACGGGTCCTTGTGCAACTCGTTCTTGACCAGCGCCGCCAGCCCGTCGTGACCTTTGCGGAAATCGACAGGCTTGGTCGCCACCATGATCCGAACCCGGTTCGATGGAAAGATCATGCCGGAACCGCACAAGCACGCGCGACAGCGGCGATCCGGGCGGCGGATGCGCCTTCTTCCAGGCGAATGGTGACAGCGCCGACAATAATCTCCGGACGACTGGCTTTCTTGATTGGCGGCTCCGATACCGGTGGCTCGACAAGCACCGCTGCGAACTCTAGGGCATCTTCGGGTGCTGGCAGAACCAGCTTGCCCTGCCGTGCCATCGTTCGCCAAGTCGACAGGTGGTTCGGCTTCAGGCCGTGTCGCTCTGCGACTTCATTGACCATCGCGCCTGGGCGAAGGCTCTCTGAAACAATCTGCGCCTTGACGTCGTCTGGCCAATTCCGATGCGGCTCACGTCCAGACTTCCTGGTCGTGAGAAACTCCAATGTACGCTCCATGGAGAAACTCCCGTTACTCATCCATGGAAAGCCGATCGCAGATCACGGCGGCGAAGACAAAGTGGGAGCGGAACACCGGTTACGAAGATAGAGTCTGAGACTATTTGAAAAACGACGCTCGGCGAATCGCCCTGGAGGAGAGATCACGCCTTTGGCTTTCTTCCGGCCCTCATTGGCTCTGGCTTGCCTGCGGACGGCGGCGGTTCAGAGAAAAACACAGAAATGTCAATTGACAGCGCGGCAGCGAGGCGATCGATGAGATCAATGGAGGCATTGTGCTGGCCTCTCTCCAAATCGCTGATGACAGTGCGATCCACCTGGGCGTCCACAGCGAGGTTCTCCTGTGTGATTTTCTGCGAGACTCGGAGATTTCGCAGGTTCCAAGCTATGCGTGCGCGAGTGTCCATGTCTCATGGGCACCATCTTGCATCACATTAATCCATCGGATATATTCTACATATTAGAATTGTCGTCCGCGCTTAGCGATCGAGCGTTCGGTGGCGCTCGGACTGATGAGGAGACGCGCAATTGGAACTACGCCAGCTCTCCTACTTCGTCGCGGTGGCCGAGGAACTGCATTTCGGCCGGGCGGCCGCCAAGGTGCGCATCGCCCAGCCGGCGCTCAGCAACCATGTGCAGGCGCTGGAGCGCGAACTCGGCTGCCCGCTGTTCATCCGCTCGACCAGACGGGTGGAACTGACGCGGGCAGGGGAGATCTTCCACGAACGCTGCGTCGGGATCCTGAGCGAGGTCGATCTGTCCGCCGAGATCACCAGGGCGGTGGCCGGCAAGACGATCCGGCAGATCAGGATCGGCACCGTCTATCCGGCCACCACCGGCGTGCTGCCGGCGTTTCTGGCAAAGATCGCCCGCAAGTACCCGGATATCCGCATCCATATCTCAAGCGGCAATACCGGCGACATCATCCGCGGCCTGGAAAACGGCCAGATCAATCTCGGCTTCATCCGGCCAGTGGAAAACATCGGCTCGTTGCGCTTCTCGTCGATCGCCCATGAGCGTTATCTGCTGGCGGTGGCGAGGAGCAACCGGCTGGCGGAGCAGGCGGAGATTTCCATCGACGACCTGCGCTCGGAGAAGATCATCGCCTTTAATCGCAAGAACCTCTCCTACACAGAGCGGTACTTCAACGAGAAGTTCGAGGAATACGATCTGACCCGCAACATCGTCTATAGTTGCGACGACACCTATTCGCTGGTGTCGCTGGTCTCGGCCGGGCTTGGCATCGGCTTTGCGCCGGAATGGACCGAAGGCTTGCCGAACCGGGCCTTCGAGTTGAAAGCGGTCAGAGGCATCGACTTCAGGATCGGGCTTGGGGTCGCCTGGAGCAAGGATGACCCAACCGCCTCGCGCGATGACATTGTCGATATCGCCCGCTCATTGGCACGGCCGGTGAGGTGAGGCGAGGGGGGGCGCCACGGGTGTCGCCCCAAGCGGAACGGCTTGCCGGGGGCAGTCGGTCCCCGGTTCCGCTCGTTGCGAGCGGCGCTTTGCTAACCCTCCTGCGGCTGCCCTTTTAACCGGTCAAGCCGTGCGCGAACTGGCGCCGGCGCGGACGCGCCTTTGCCTGGTACGCTCATTGTTTGGAGGAGCGCCCTTGCCTTGGTGGCCACGATCTAAGAGCAAGAAGGAGTTGACGGCCGCAACTTCGGCATTTAATTCACGACGTACACGCGATAAATGCCGAGCGGTCCATTCATGGACGTCAATTAATCTTTCTCGATATAAAGCAACTCATTGCAAAGTGTTTGCAAAAACCCACTGTTCGTTTGCTTCATGCCGAAAAATGTGTTCGAAACTTCAACGGCAGCGTCTGACCAAGTAACATCCTTACCAGGAGCCTCGGCGGCAGCAATCTTGTCGAAGATCAAAGCTCTGGTTTTCGACCATTTCTTGATTTCATCGCGAAGTGCCGATTTATCGGCACCGTCGCGGAAACCGTTGAGCAACGGCGGGTCATCATTCGCATCCTTGGGTGGCAGAAGGCCGAACTCGCGAGCCTCCGCCTCAACGATCACAATGGTTTTCTGCAGCCGTAGCAGCAGTTCCGCCTTAATTTCCCCCGCAGCCGCAAGATTGTCGGTGATCTCGTCTACCAAAGGCAAAACGCGTTGGCGAAATCGGATCGTCAAGATAAGCGCGCTGAGAAGCAGAGATGAGCGGAAATTAACGTCAAACCGTCGATCCCGCGACGGAATAAAAGCTACGTACGAATCCATTTTTCCAGAGTTGTAGATTATATTGCGCGCGAAAACCGGGCGATAGAATTGCTTGTCAAGACCGAGACAGAGAAACTCAGTCTGAGTGGGTATCTTGCCTCTTGCAACTTCGCGGGAAGCCGTTTCTAGATCGTCGACCCACAATGGCATCGGCTCATCGCAGTTCATATTGCATGCTGCGCTCTTTATGTCAGCCCACGTCGTGCTGGTGCCGGAAATACCGAATATAACGGGGAGAATATTGTATTCCCCATCGATCTTGGTGGTTGGGCTGAGACCCTCGAGACTGCCAGTCGTTCCTGATGAGGGAATTGTGAATTTAATCCGAGGCTGAAACACATCTTCAGCAGTAATGTTATCTGGCCTATCCGAAAAGAATACGTGAGTGATCCTTCGGACACCCGTACGCATCAGTTTACGAATACCCTGATCATTGATATTCCGGACCGCATGATCCGTTGATTTCGTCAGCAACAAACATAAAAAATCAAATAAATCCGTATTTTCGTAGTTGAGTGAATCTTCGGCTTCTTGCGTAACATTCAGTTTGTTGTCGTTGCGGTCAGTGAGTGCAACCCTCGTACCCTGATATCGACTTAGCTGGCTCGGGGGCTTCCCATCGTAGAAATAGCACAGCCTGTCGCGGATCGCATTTAGCTGGTTTGTCGCTTCCAGCTTTGCCCTAAACTGGCCGGCTTCGTAGAAGCACCAGTTCATATCTCTTTCAACGTTTCCCAGGCCGCTTGAGATGATGACGAACCACTGGGATCTACGAATGGAGTCTGAGAGCTTTGGCTCATACTCATCGCCCCCCTCAAGGCCCGCGTGGTCGATGAAGACCTTCAGCTCCTGCGACAACGCAGCCAGCGTTTCCACAACCGCATCTGCAATTTTCTTGTCCTTATGATTGTACGATATAAAAACACCCACCTCGCTCATCGACATTCTCCTCGCCCCGCTCCAACAAAAGTAAAGTCACGTCGTGCACCAGAAACGATTATAACATGTATTGCTTATACAAGTTTTGGTAGCTATCCTGCAAGCGCCAATCGGGGCGTAGTGGTTCGCTTATGCCCACAAGTGGTTGCACGGGGAATCACATGGATGAGGTCTTCTTCGAGTCGAATAGTTCAATAAGAGAGGGCGCCAAGGCGCAGGCTTTTCTGCAATGCTTAACTAAAACGTGCAATTTAAATTGTAACATAACATGTGGCCGCTTAAAATGTAACGTTATGCGTGTATACTGACCGGGGCAGAGCAGTGATGCAAGTTTGCGCAGTTGCCTCGGGCTATCCTGATTTGCACCGATCTTATTTTCCTGTAACTCCACTAGTGTCGCGGACTCTCAAATAGATGATCAGGCCTTCGACGGGCAATATGAGTTCGGAGGCTCTTGACCATCTCGCGAATGCGAAGCGCACAGTCGTATCACAACTACTGAACTACGTTCCGCAGTCCCCCAGTTCCATCCAGACGAAGCAGGCTATTACGTAAGGGTCGGCGATCTTCGCTTAACGGCATCGATCCATCTGAGTTTGCGTTCCCTGAGAGCCAAGAACAAGACGCTGATCGGCCTTTCAAGCGGTGAAGCGGCCAAGGCGCTCACCGCAGATATCGCGAGCATCTCCGCCAATCGCACGGCTCCCGCGGGTTCCGGCACGTCTTCGTCGGGAAGCTTCCTGCAGACGATGGTGCTGACCGATATTGCCACAGGCTGGACCGAGTGCGTCCCGGTCCGCACACGTGACAGCGGTAATGTGATCGTGGCGATGAAACAGGCCAGCTCGCGGTTTCCCTTTCCGCTGTTGGGCGTCGACTTCGACAACGACAGTGCGTTCATGAACGCATTTGTCGTCTCCTGGTGCCGCAGCGAGGGTTTGGAAGTGACGCGCTCTCGCGCTTATCGAAAGAACGATCAGGCGCATGTGGAGCAAAAGAACGGCGCCATCGTGCGTCGCCTGGTGGGCTACGGCCGGTTTGTTGGCATGGATGCGACGGCTGCCCTTCGAGCTGCAGGAGAAGGCGCGCACCGGTGGCCGTGTGATCAAGCGCTATCATCCTCCCGTCCCGCCGGCCGCCCGTGTTCTTGCGCATTCCGATGTGACCGAAGCGGTTAAAGAGCGGCTACGGGCATTGCTGGAAACAGCGGGACCCAGTGCTTTTGTTTGCAAGCGTCCGCGCGGCACAGGAAGAGCTAGGGAACCGGGTTGATCGTCGTGGACTGAATGCGCAAATTGAGAAGCCATTGGTCATCGATCTGCAGAACTTCGCTGCCAATCTGAAAACAGCCTGGAAGAATGGTGAGACACGACCAAYGCATCGGCGGCCATATCGGCGGGAGGCGGCGCGCATGGCACTTGCCGACGCTTTGCCACTGCGGGAGTGTCAGACAAACGGGATACTGTTTCGCTGCGGTGTCGCGACGGAGATCATGACAGCATAGCCCCCCGACGGTAACGCGCACTCCAGGTTCCTACCCGGAAGCGATTGCCCTCATGCTTCAGGCCCTGTTTCCTGAGTTGCCGCGATGGACGGCGATAGCGGGCCAGAACTAAATTCAATTCGGAATCCAAGCCGTGCCGGGAAGGGCTGCAGGGTTTGTACGTTCGTAGTAAACCCAATATAGACTATGTTTGCTTGCCTCTTCCCAACCGGTAGCAAACTGTGTCGGACGATACATTCAATCGTGATTCATTCGTGTCGCGCCTGGTCGATTGGGTGTTCGGCTTCGATTTCTTCCTGTCCTACAACCATGGTGACGGAAAGAACTATCCTGGCCAGCTCAAGCGCCGGCTGGAAAAGGGAGGGTTTCGGGTCTTTCTTGACCAGACCGAGTATGTAGCCGGACTAGACCTGAGGCGCGAGACGCGGCGCCAGGTTCGCAGAAGCCGCAAGCTGGTCGTCGTCGGCAGGGCCGGAGCCCTGAAATCGCCTTGGGTCAAGCGTGAGGTCGATGTCGCCCTGGCGGATGGCAAGATCCCTGTGATCATCAACATCAATGGCGCCATTGAGGCCGCCGCCGGCGATGCTGCCCTCGCTGTTATGGCGGTGGAGCAGCATTGGCTTCGACTGGACGAGCCTCTTGACGAACACGATGAGGACGCGCCAAGCGAAAGCACGATATCAGAGCTGATCCGGGGCTTTGAGTACACCCGACAGGAAACGAAGCGCCAGAGGTTCTTCGCCGTTGCTGCAAGCGTTTTCGCTATTGCTGCTCTGATTGCCGCCTGGCAGGCCATCGAAGCCAACAGGGCAAGGATCGTTGCAGAGACACAGCGTGATCGCGCGCGGCGCTTTCTCGACCAGGTTGTTGCTTCAGGAAATCGAAGCGTTCAATCGCTTTCGCTGCAAGTGAAGAAGGCAAAAGACAAAGTCTCTGTCGACCAGGCGGTGGATCCGGCACCGGAAGCGAGCCTGTCAGGATCAACACTGGATCGCGCCAGTTTTTTGATTTCGCAAGGCGTCGTGCTTTTTGAGCACGGCGATCCTGACGGAGCACGCAAGCGGTACAAATCCGCGCTGGCGATCCTTCCGCCAACCTCGACACCCACAACTGAAATAGCCCGAGACCCCGTCGGTTACTTCGTCGCCTATAACCGGCTGGCGGATGCCGGGCAGGGGATCGGCGACGGCGAAGCAGAGCTTAGCGCCCTTGCAAATGCAATGTCGATTGCCCACCAGCAGGCTGCGCAGGCACCGGACTCCGCCGAATGGCAGCAGAGGCTGGCCCTCGGGCATCTGAGGATGGGAACCTGGCTCCTGAAAAAGCAGCCGACCGAGGCCGATCTGCATCTGGGCGCAGCCATTGTTTTGCTTCGCAGGCTTGAGGGCGATCATCCGCAGATGCTGAAATCACAGGAAGCGCTTGCCGATGCACTCTCAAGCCTTGGAGATTTGAGGATAGCACAAAAGCAACCCGCGGCGGCATTGCCGTTTTATCAGGAGAGCCTTTCCATCAATGAACATGTGCTTTCCATCGCTCCTTCGAAGGCGAATGTTCGAAGCTCCGTGTCCGTGGTTCTGCAACGGATCGTCGATGCCTTGATCGAGATGAAAAATCCCCAGGAAGCGCTGAGTTGGGCCGATCGCGACATCGCCTTTTCGCGGGAGTTCTCATCCCTTTCGCCTGAAGATCTGGGGCGGAAACGCGATCTCGCATCAAGCTTCGACCGGCGTGCCCACGTTCTCGATCAGCTTGGGGAGGAGGATATAGCAATCAAAAGCTATGAGGAGGGCATCAATCAGCTTGAAGCCGCGATAGCAGTGGCGGATGCGCCGCCAATGTGGAGGCGCGATACCGCCTCAATGCTGGAAAATATGGCCAAGCTCCGCGAAACCGCCGATCCCGATAGCGCTATAACGGCTTTGAGGCGCGCGCTTTCCATCCGGGAAGGGCTTGCCGCCTCGCAGGAAGATCCAGCCTGGCAAAATGAAGTCGAAACCTCTTACCGCCGGTTGACCGAGCTTATGCTCGACCTCAATCGGGAAGCCGACGCCCTGGAAATAGCCGAGCAATATCTGCTAGCCACCATCATCTCGCCTGATCGCCAGAACAGCCGGGTGGACAGAGTCGGGCGCGCGCTTGGAACACTGTGCTGGTCGGCGACCAACGCCCGGAACTTTTCCCGGGCCGTCTGGGCCGGCCAGGCGGCAACCATGCTTGCGCCGGACCGCGAATTCGTCTGGCTCAACTATGCCCATGCGTTGATGTTTGCCGGAGATCGCGAGAAGGCAAGAACAATTTACCTTGGCGGGCCGCCAATGGAGAATAAAAATGCCCAGGACAAATTGAAAATCCTGAAACAATGGCGGGATGATATCGGGAAAGACTTCAATGAGTTGCAGCAGCGCAATTTAAAAGATAGTTTAATAATGCAGGTTCGCGCGGAACTGGGCCTATAGCGCCTTTCCGCAGCCCTGCTGTTGAAACAGTGGAGGTCGCTATGAAGCGAGTTCTCGTCTCTCCGGCAGTCATCTCATTGGTAGGCATCTGGGTACTGGCATTTCTCGCGAACGCACAGGCCGAGGACGATGCGCCTGTTCCGAAAATCATAATCTCAGCGCAGGAACTGCGCTCCTTAGGCATTGCGGTGCACAGCGAGGGGGCGGAGGAGCTTCCCCATCGTTGCCGGGACTCTGGCAATGCCGACCTCTCGGTATCGGACGAAATGCTACGCCATTTCACAGCGCGGGGCTTTTCACTGGAATCACTGTGCTTGGGTTTGAGCTCATGGGTGCTCTTCGATCCAGAAACAGGCCGAACGATTCCGCGCGTCGCATTTTCCCACAATCTGGAGATTTCTTTGAACCTGCCGGATTGCTTCAGAAACGCGGTGCCGTTTCTGGAGTGCGACAATCGTTACGAAACTTGGGAGCAGTACGAATTCACCGAGGACGAACAAAAGGAAAATATCGAACACACTCACAAGGTGGACGAGATGGTGCGGGCCCATGTTGAGCGCGAGAAGATTTCCGGGGTCTTTTCGATTGAGGCTCTCGGGCAAGGGATATTCGACAGCAGCTTCGAATGGTTCCTGGCATCCCCCGCGCTGCCGCGCGGCTACGGATATGCCCTGCATGGCGGAGAGGGCGATGACCCCGAGTCCGAAGACGTGGATCTCAGCACCTACCGCAAGGAATCGGCCGTGATCTCAACCTGGCAGGATGAAGATCGGTAACGGGAGATGGCGGCCGCGGCAGGGTCGCATTTTGCAGCTACCGTTCCGATTTTCTGCTCCGTTCGCAACAACACGCCGGACCGAGTGCGGTCCTTCCGTCAGCCACACTTCACCTTCAATTCCCGAAGTGCATATTCCAGGGCAGCAATTCTCGGCGGGTCGTGGGGATTGCGAGACGCGAGTTCGTGCGCACGCGCAATTTCGGATTTCAGCAGTTCACAGTTAGCGGAGCGCAGGCTGCGAACCGCCTGCAGAAGTGCCATGGCAGCTTGGTAGCCAATGAACGGCTTTTCCAGTTCAGGATCCAGCCTGTCGGTTAGCCAAGGGACGTGCTGACGGCTGGGAAACACCTGAAGTATTGCGATAGCAGCAAGCCGGTGGCCCGCAGAGTCATCGGACATCAGGAAAGCCAGCGATCCTTGCGCTGCCGGTGCCTCGGCTTTCATGTCCTCGACTATTGCCGTCATACGCCGTGTCCGCCGCGAGCCGGGTTGCATTTCCAAGCGTAACTGGTCGTATTGCCTTGCCAAGACAACAAGATTTTCATTCAGGGCCGGCGAGGCAACGGTTTCCTCGTTCAGCTCGCGGCTGGGCATGTCATCGCGCAATAGATCCGCGACGGCACGCAGCAGCCCGATGCGGGCGCGCTCGCGGAACTCGGCTCGCGTCGGGTAGGCTGCCGTCAGTCCGATCGTTTCAAGCCGACGCCGGAACGTCATGACTTTCCTCAGTTGCTTGATCTCGTCGGATGGAGTAGACAGGAAAATTGAAATAATACGCTGAGCCATAGCTTACGCCTCGCGCATCCTTTTCAGATCTTCGATTTGCTGCAGCGTGGTTTCGACCATCCAATCGGCTGCTGCCATCTGCTTGGCCTTTTCCAATTCTATCTCACCACGAGGATCATCGAGCCCGATCAGCGCTTCCGCCAATGTGGCTTGCGGCCAATACAGGGTCATAACCTTAGTGCCACGGTCCTGCGTCTCTTCAAACTGTTCCGGCAGTAAATTGAGTGCTTTCTCCGCCGCGTCGACGACTCGCCGGCGCACACGATTGGCGAATACACGATCGGCGATCTTGGATTCGCCAGAGCTGATGCTGGCTCRGACGTCGAAGAGATAGGCAAGGTTGATTCCTGTGTAATAATCTTGTCGGATGAGAAATCCACGTTCTGCTGCATAGATTGCGCTGTCCAGATCCGCCAAGCGATCATCGGCGGCTCGTCCGGGCAGGGCTGAACGACGCTTGTGGACACCGCTCCAGAGGCCTAGGGTTTCGGGGTCAGTCGTCTGGTCGGGTTCCAGAATCTGAAGAAGTGAGATTGCTTCCTCATAGGCGGCTGCGGCGGCCGATGGGTTTGTCTCCAGCTCCTTGTCGCCGATCTTGTACGTCGCGAAAGCAAGCTCGCGGATAACCCGCGGTCTCGCAGCGTTCTCGTCCTCCCCAGACTTCGCCGCCTGGCTCTCATAGATACCAATAAGCGTAGCCTTCTCTTTAACAAAATCCCCGGCAGCKCGAGCTGTCATGGCCTCCTGCCACTGCGCTGCGTATGTTTCATCCTGCGCAGTCACAAGGCTTTTCGCATAGCGCGACGAGGCCTGTTTTATCTTCTGGGTAGGAGGCTTCAGGGACGACAGAAGCGAATAGACCGGGCTATCGGGCGCGTTGGATCGTTGTATTGCTTTCATCAGCAGTGTCAGTTGTTGTTGCATCCGCCCCACCTCGCTATAGCCGATGTCGGGGCCGAGATGAGTATACTTGCGTATCACGATGTGATTGATGTCAAAGGGGCTGCTGAATTTGCTTTCGGCGATGACGATCGTCGAGCGCGGTTTGAGCGCGTACCTGACCCCCAGCTCGAACATTGCGTTTAGATTGGATGTCGAGACGTCTGCCACCACCAGATCGGCGTCCAGAAGCATCTCGTACATCGGAATATCGATAACGCCGGAATGCAGTACCTCATCTGCACGCACGCAAGCATAACCGGCTGCCTGGGCCGCAGGTTTGATGACGTTATGGTAGGTGGCGTCAAGGTTGAGCAGTCGCCCGGTTCCCGGGTCGGTCTTTTCTCCAAAACCCATAATGACGAAGCATTTTAAAACTGCAGCCTCTTCAGTTGGCATTTCTCAATCTCCAGCTCGCGTCGTCGATGACCGCGATACGATCGCCGATTTCCCTGCTTCTTCGTGAGGCGGCCAGTGCGGGTGGCAGGTCTCGCTACGTTATACTGTTCACGGCCCGAGCGGCTCGACATGGGACGCTCAGAAACCGGAAAAATGTTCCTTCTTCACCCGGCCTGCGGCCTTTCTGCCGACCTCGCGTAGATCGGAGATACCGTCGATCGCGTCCATTTTCTGCACAATCTCCGGCTTGATATGCGGCAACCCGAGCGCGTCCAGACCCGTGCGGGTTAGTTCCGCATTATAGCGTGCATAGGTGAAGAGCTTCGTTTCCCTCGCCAACGGACCGGCGCTGCCCAAGAGATCGCCGACCTCACGATCGATTGATTCACCCGCGCGACAATCTCCAAATACGCGACACAGCAGATCCTGTTCGTTCGACGCGGCAAACATCAACGCCGAGGGTATAGCGGTCGCATTAAAGAGCAGATTCATGTCACTGGGATCGAGGCCGGCTCGAACATCGGGGCTCGTACCCGTGCCGACCGACACGATCAACATCTCGTTGGTTCCCGATTGCCAGCGGGCATCTGGTTTGGATGCCCAGTAGCTGTCGACCGTAGCCATCAGAAACATCTGGAATGACGGGTTGTTGTACATCGTGACGCCGCCGTCGACAAAGACGAATTGCTTGCCCTGCGCCTCAGTCTCGCCCGGCAGTACGATAACTTCAGGCGGAAAATACGTTGGCGCCGCCGTGCTGGCCCGCACAAGTTGCCAGAGCGGAATTTTGCTATTGTTGTCGAAGCGCGTCGGATCGTTATATTTGCCGTAGGGATTATTCGACAACGGCCACGGTGAGTCGGTGCTCGCATTGCGCATCACCAAAAGCAGCAATGTCTGCAATTTGCTCGAGCCGAGCGTCGTGTCGCCTCCGAACACTTCCATCAGCTTCAATGCCAGCGGCTCGGAATCGAATTTGTATCGTAATCGTTCGAGGAGATTCGCGCGAACAAACATCTGGGTACCGCACGTCTCGTAGAATTCCAGAATTTCGTTTACGGACATTCCCATAGAGAGGCCAGCCGCGATAATGCCACCGGTGCTGGTACCTGCAATGTAGTCGAAATAGTGAGCCAGACGGAAACGCCCGTCATCGCCGTCGGGTCGCAGCAGATCCTCAATGCGTTGAAGAATTTCCAGAGCAAGCACGCCTCGAATTCCGCCTCCATCGATTGAGAGTAGCTTCTTGCTGCCGGGACGGGTGATACGCTCTATTAGCGACATGACGACTTCTCTTGATCTTTGTCTCAGTATGAAATGGTCGTCGCCCGGTTTAGGCCTCCTCCGGAGTTCCCTGCAGGCGCTCAATAATCGACCAGGTCAGCGGGCCAGCAATCCCGTCTGCCAGCAAGCTATGATCTTCCTGGAACTTCTTGACTGCCTGCTTCGTTGCGGGACCAAAATCCCCGTCGACGTTCACGGTATAGCCGAGCTTGCGCAGTTGCTCTTGCAACTGGCTGATCTCGACGCCGGACATGCCGACGCGCAGGACGGTTGGCGTATCTTCCTCAATTTCTAGATCCGGTTTCGTGCTGGGTCCCGCCGCTTTATGGCGCGTATATGCAGCCGCCATCTTAGTGTCGTAACTCATCTTCTTGTAGCTTGGACCATTATATTGACGAGCGAACCCGGCCCAGTCCCTGTCTTGAAGCTCGTCAATCAGTTTCGAATGCTCGATGAATTTCGACATCAGTTGGACCTGCCCGACGATGCCCGAACAGGCCTCTTCGACAAGGGACTGAACGCTCGGATACTCCAGCCATGACCAATGAGCGCCCATGACCTGGCCAAGCCCCCAGGAGCATGAAGACAGTGCCGCGACTTCGTCAATCTGCTTGGCCCGTTCCAACAGATTGTATCGCGCCTGCTGCGATTTTGGGTTGGGCACGCCGCCCGCATTGGGGTGAGCCAGACCTTTTGTGAGCGCGGTCTTCTTGAGCGATTGCGGCAGCAATCGGTAGAAATAGTGCCCCTCCCAACGGATAAGAGGCATTTGTTTCCCGTCGACGGTATCGAAGGCTTTACCAGCGCTCTCCACCTCGGCGACCGCGAGAAGCGCGGCTGGTTCGACGCGCATTTTCGCTGCTAGAGCGCCAATTTTCTGTTCTGCTCCCTCGTCAAACATTTCCCACCCCCGCTAAGTTTGATCGATCCTATTTCGAATTGTTTGACCACATGGCTTGCCAGCTATTTGTTTCCGCCGCGAGGACCTCCTCGGTGGCCTTTGCAAAGGCAGCTACCGTTGTCGTCGTTTCGTCAGTGGTCGCCTTGAGGTTTTCTAGCTTCCTACCAGCAGCGCGGTAGCCCACCACCAGATTGTCATAATGCGACGCTTGCAGGTGAGCCATCACGGCGGCCGCGCAGGTTGTCAGCACGCCGATAACGGCCGCGAAATCAAAAACGCCCTTTCCAATGACGCCAGCGAGCGCAGTCAAGATCGCAGCAACAAAAGCCAGCGTGAATTCGATGCCGTGTAGTACCCTCGAAGTCTTGACATATTTCTCTGATTTTAGGTCATAAAACCTAATTTGCGGGTCAACCCGCTTATCGAGATACTCTGCAAAAGATAGATTTGTTCGTGGAGACGATCCTGGGCCGGGCGCTTTGGCTTGGAAAAGTGTAAGATCGTTTATCTCGGCTTCGATTTTTTCCAACGCCGTCTTCAGCAGGTTGTCTCGGGTACCGGGGTCTGAATAGTCACCGGCAGCAGCGGCATACAAAAATGCCTCCCGCTTCAGCGCCTCCGAGGCTGCTCGCGCGCGAATTTGCTGGCGAATGCCCTCGCTGGTTAGGATCTGGCTACCAATTATTCCTGTAGCGGCCAGCGCCACTGCTCCCACTGATATCAGCACGGTGCGAAGGACGTTGTCAGTAGCCTGCATGCTAGCAAGCGATGCAACAAGGGCGCCCAAGATGGAAAGRAAGAATGAGGTCTTCCGGGCAAAATCGATCTTAAATTTGAGGGTATTTGCAGTCGCCGACCAGATTGCCTGTCGATTGGCAGCGAATTCGAGAATGGACATACCTATCAGCCCCCAGCCTGCATACCACAAATATACTGATATGCTCGCTCTAGGAGAGTAAATGAGGCAATTGAAACGATCAAGAGTAGTGGTTATTTATTTATCAGAAAAATGAAAGTCAGAGTTTGCAAGGGTAGTTCGTATGGTTCAAACGTTTGCCACCGAGTTAGTCGGACCCCAACCTTTTATAATTAGGAAGGCTAGCTCGCCCATTCTTCGAAGGAAAAGAAAGGAAAAGCGTGCCTGTGGTAAAAATGCGGCCTGACCTTTCGTCCAACGCATCGCTTAACCTGCCCTGATTTTATCAATAACAGCAGTAAGCGGCGTGCGTTGCCCCGTGTCGCTCACCTGGGAAACGCTTACCTCTAGGTCGACAAGCACGCTGTTCACTTTCCACGACGGTTGACCTTCAGATATCACATCGTCAGCTAGTTCGTTCGCCTTGTCAGGATCGCGGAGGTCGAAGGCCGCCGCTAGCAGCGTTAGTCGCAGCCATTCATCAGCCACGTTCAGCCGCATGGCGCGTTCGCAGGCAGCCATCGTTAGTCGCACGGTAGTTTGCGCGCGCTCTTCGTCACCCGGCCTTGCGCGCATTCTGTAGAGGCGGGGCAAATTACTGGAACAATAGTAGCCATTGAGATCGATCTCCATACCTCTTTCATAGCAGTTGATCGCCTTGGCTAAATTCTGCTTCTTTTCCATATCGGACCGAGCGATTTTGGCCAGGCGCTTATAGCGACCACCCATTAGGCCGAGGCGTTCTGGCGTCGGCCCCGTCATCTCAATTAACATCTCAAGCTCTGCGATAGCTTGGACGTCATTGCCGGCCTGGGCAGCAGCGAATGCGCGATTTTCCTCAATTTGCGGTTCGTCAGTAAACTTGCTCGGGAGCTTGCGCACAAAGTCGAGTACTACGTTCCAGTCCGCCGGCGTATCCACGCTGTCACGCAATAGAAGCAGCAATGCGAGAGCAATCGGATAGTTCTCAGGGGGATTTCCCTCGCTTGCGACCAAGATTTCTGCGAGTTGCATTCGCGTCTTGGCCGGAGCAGCGCGAACAGCGCGTACGCGCGTTTGAAACGCCGCAAGCTTTGCCAACTGCTCCCTTGTCGTAGTGGCCTTGGTTGGATCTACATTCGCTGGGTAGCCCGGGAGCGACTGGTGCATTGGCGAAATCCCGTCCCGCAGCGATGCGATGCCATTCTTGATCTTCGCCTGGAAGGCCGTGGCAGTGTCGTCGGTAATGTTGCCTTCGGGCAAGGGATACCGGACGGTCCGCAGCTGCGCGACGTCGAACAACTGCTTTGACCAGTCGGCGGCAAGCAGAACACAGCCGGTCTTTTGCGCCGCGTGACGGATCCCAACCTCGTAATAGACATTCCCGTTCGCAATCGTCATGTCCGCCAAGACTAGATCGGCGAAGTAAAGCCGTTCCAACATCTGGCTGATAATCAGTCCGCCGTTGTCCTGATCGGCGCGAACGGGCTCATAGCCGAGCGCTTTGATGGTCGGAACRTAGCCGCGATCCCACAGCGCGTTGAAATCGATCTCAGCCGGTCCGTAGCCCGTCTCGGACTGAGTCGCCTTGCGGCCATAAGGCATAATCATAAAGCACACGGGCATGCCAACGATCCTTCAATCCCACAATTGTCGGGTATCCAGCCAATAAATCCGCTCGGTCATGTCACGCACCTCGTCCATGAAATGTTTCGTTCCGCCGGGACCATCCCCGCCCTCACCGTTCCACAGAGCAATAAAGACAATCTTCTCGGTGCCAAAGCGAGCTGCGGACTGAAGCATCCATCGATTATTGCGCTCGTAGGGATTTTCGCCAGTTGGCAGCGGGCCTAACTCATGAGACATAGCATGCAGGGTCGCTCTCGATCTAACGGCGAGAAAGCGGTCGTGCCAACCGGCGTCGGCGAAATCGACTGAGTTGGCCAAAAAGGTGGGTTCATCAAACGGTATATTGAGCTCGAGCGCCATGTTTCGTGCAAGGCAAGCTTCGGCAAACAGCAAATCGCCACCACACGCTCCGCCGCAAATGGCAATATCACCCCGGGTGACGCCAACCTCCGAAAGCGTATTTGCAATTGCCACGGAAGCAACGGACTCCTTGTTCGGAGGAAACCGCGGCACCGTGCGATTGGGCGCGTCAATCATATGGCCGCTGAAGAGCACAACGTTGTTCGGCGGCTTGTGGGCCTGGGCTGCAGCCATCATCGAGACACCTAAATTGGTCCAGACGGCTAAGCATACACGGATGYACGTGTTTGTCGAAGGGAGCGAGATTGGCAACAAGGATTAACGCGATGCAACCAGTTGGCAAAATGACCGATTCTCTCATGACAACCTCATCAGAAACTCCAGCATGTGCATTTCATTTGAGGGGATGAGGCCCATCTTAGCCCATCGGCGAGCAGCGAACGCGTTTGCTGGGCCATTTCATTTTCCGGCGCGTTGTCGATCGGCGGGAACACATCATCCAACACGCGGTCAAGCTGCTGCTCGGCGCACACGTCGATGACGATGCGGGGGAATGCGGGGCACGGGCAGTCGAAATACCCCCGGCATAGAGTTTGCAGCAGCGGTCGTTGACGAACCTGCTGCGGAGCCGCCGATCAAAGAGGCCAGCCACCCGGAGATCGTGGAAGGTTCTGTTACCATTCGTGTTGAGGAGGGCGCGTCAGTCGCTCGGATCGTCGCCGTCGCGCGTGCCTGCGCGGTCCCGGCATGATCTTTCCATCAAACCAAGTGCGGATCATGGTAGAGACTAAGCCGGTCGACTTTCGCAAAGGCCATGACGGACTGGCCGCGCTGGTCTCTAGCGCTTAGCTGACGTTGCTTGGCGGGACAGGCGTCATCTTTATGCTTTCACCCTCTTACCTTTGCAGAGATTTCATGCCAGATTGAGTGTCGGGGCTCGTCGTAGAACGATGATAGGTGGGGGGTGTGCGATGCCGGGCACGGTGCTCGATGAACAAAGCATTAGTGACTTCCGACCCTTTCACCGCACATCGAGCGATACGGTGTGGAATCGAGCGTTCGATATGCGCGACCGATGTTACGATGCGATCGTCGAAGCCTTGGGCCGACTGCAAATCCGAGCGCTTGTTACCAAGTCGCAGAACGGCCAGTATCCGCCACATATACGCTTAGAAGCATGGCAGCCCGCTGCAGAACGCTTCCGCCATAGCGACGACGATCCGCGCGTGCGGGGCGAACTTCATCTACAGTTCATAGCGATGCCCTACCATGAGCACACGATCGTCACCAACGCATGGACGAAGGTAGCCGGCGAGGAAATCTCTATCACAGAAAGGCCTGAATTCTGGCAAGCCGATGCCGTGGAATGGGCTTTGTATGCAGTCGGCGGCCGCAGCGCAAAACCCGGCAGCTATAGACCGTTTCGAGACGCCATAAAGGCTGTGCTCGTCTCGATGGTGCCCTTTGCACGGGGACCACACTCGAACCGCATCGCCAAGCCGTACAAGGATGCTTTCTCGATATCCGCCCCGATGCTGTTTGGGATCGGTGGCCTGATAGTCGGCTTCCTCGCATTCTCAACATTCTCGACCGCCTATTCCAACGAGGGAGTCTTTACGGCGCTGCTGCTGTTCCTCGCGGCGGCCGCCCTGCTGATCACGGCCGTCGTGGTGGCGCGTCGCAAACATGCCGTATCGGTGATTGACCGACCAACGATCCCGCCACGCTACCTCATCCGTGTGGACGGCTGGCATGCGGTCATCCCGGACCTCGGCGCCGCCGGCGAGGATTTGAGGCACAAGCTCATCACAAGGCTGGAGGCGCAGCGCAGCGCCGCTATTGTCGCCGAGGTGGAACGCTACGGCTATCGGACCCCGAACGGCTTCGACGAGCGCGACCGCATCGTCGTTTCCAAAGAGCAGAGCACCGCGCATATCCATCTTTACCAGTTTGGCGGCGACCTGTTCGTCGGCTGGGACTCTTACGTGAATTGGGCTTGCTGGAAGGAAACGGGGCCGATCTCGTCGCGCCGGGAAGGCAGCAAGGTCGTGGAGTATCGGAGCCTGACGTCGGACATCTATCTGCCAAACCAGTTCGACCTGATCGACGTCGATAGCCTGACGGAGGTGGTGCATCGCCACGTTACCATCGTCGTCAAGGCGGCGATGGAGGAGCATAAGATCGATCAGGAGATCGACTTCACCATCGTGCGCGGCGATCGCGACAGCGCTTTGGACAAGGATCGCTATGATCGCCAGAGCAAGCGCGACCGTCACGGACTCCAGGCTGAAAAACGACGCTGGCGCGTCAGCTGAAAGCCACGTGGCCCGGCGCTGCACTGCAGTCGTGGATATCTCGGCTGGAGACCGAGCATGTATGTTCTAACGATCGACAATGACTTGGAAAAGCTTCGGCATGTCGTAGCGAAGGTTGAATGGCCTATGCTGACTGCAAACGAAGACGGCGACCCAGCACGCTCGCTCTTCCTCAATCATTTCTGCTTCGTGGCCCCCCTCTGGCTGCAGCTTCCCGCGCGCTCGGCGTCTCTGCGCATTGACGTCGGACCAGACAGGGCGCCGGTTACCTGGCACGGACTGACCACGGCTGCTGACAGCGCCCTCGGTCGACAAGCAATGGGAGCGTTAATGTGCCTCGACGGCGTGGAGGGCGCCGTCGTCACCTGCCCCGCGAATCTTGAAGAGTTTAACAATGCCTATGTTGCGGGCCCCGAAGAGCGATGGGGGCTCGACACCACACCATTGACTGCGGTCGATGGCCTTCTCGTTTTCGATACGGCACGGATCTTCGACCGGCTGTCGGCTCTGCTGACAAGTGCTGTTAAGATGGGACACAGGCTAAGCTACCAGGCGCTTTTCAAGCCGGGGCGACCCGACCGTGCGCTGATTGCGCGCACTCGCAAGGCAGCGGCGGCGCTGAGGCGCCACCCCTATGTACCTCGCTCCGTTGCCAATGCCCAGGAGGCCGTTGCCGCCAGCCTCGAAAAAACGGATAGCCAAGTCGAGGAAGCTGTTTCGACCTCCGAGGACGGCAAGGCGTGGCTTCGGCATTGGCTCAGCGAGAATGCCGCATCAGGCCATATCGGCTTGGCCGACCCCCGCTCGCGCCCGCCGGTTGCCCTCAGCGACATTCAACAGGAGGCGTTCGCAAATCACATCCACCCGGACGTGTTGCTGGGGGAGGAACCAGTTGCGGACGACGCTTCGCTCGTGACGTCCTACTGGAGCGATACCGACGCCGCGGAGCTCTTTCGCTGCGAAGGGCTGTGGCGGCGGGGGAGCCGACCGGCCGAGCCCCCGCAGCTCTCGCCGCTACCACTTTTTTTTGGTGGTCCGGGACGGCCGCCGCCGGTTGCGCCCGGGGGGGTGGATGTCGGCGAGCCCTTCTACTTCGTCAGCTATGCGCACAAGGACATCGCCGCTATCCGCCCGATTCTCGACAAGATCACAGGCAGTGGAAGCCGCATCTGGATCGACGAGCAAATTCCCGTTAGCGAGGAATGGGACGAGCGGCTGGAGACCATGATTACGAAATCGGCCGGGCTGCTGGTCTTCCTGAGCCCGAGCTACGTCGCCTCGAAACATTGCCGGCGCGAACTCAAATTCGCCGACGCACTGGATAAGACGATCTATGCCGGGGCGCTCACCGAATTCCCACGAGAGCGGGGTCTCGGCTACATATTCGCCTCGCTTCAATATGCGAGGGGGTCTGCCGATCAGATCGCGGTCAGCCTGCTCGCCAGCATGGGCCGGACACAAAAGGAAACGCCATGAGTTCGTTCACTCTCTGGCATTGGTTGATTGTCATCGCGATCATAGTGCTGTTTTTTTATGGGCGCCGCCGGGCCCGCCCTGCGACCGCCTGGGGAGGGCTAGACGCAAATCTGGGATCTTTTCGCGCAGCATCCGCCGAGCGACCTAGCCACGGGATGTTCGAGGGCGCGGCGTTGCCCATAATTCTCATTGCACTGGCAGCTGTCGCAATGCTTCTGGTAGCCGGCCACCAGATGTCGCCCATGCTAATCCGCTCACTCGCGATGGGCGCCGCCGTCGGCTGCCTGCTCGCGATCGCCCAGGCATGTGTCGTGATTTCGGGCGCAGTCGACCTTTCGCTGGGCGGCACGATGGTGATGTCCGGCACGGTCATGGTGCTTGCAAGTACGTCCGGCTTTCCCGACTCCGTGGCCTTGCTTGCCGGCCTAGGAACCGGAGTTGGCTGCGGTATTCTCAACGCGGTGCTGCTTGAGTGGACGCGGATGCCATCCTTCGCGGTCACTCTTGCCACCGGACAGATCATGATCGGGATCGTCTTTGGGATGACGGGCAGTATGAGTTTTCTCGGGATCGAKACATACGATTTCGAGTTCAACTTGCTGATGCTCTTCGGCAGCGGTGCCAAACTCGGCGGTCCGCTGTTGGCGATGGGCACAGCTCTTGGGCTGGGATGGCTGCTCAGCCGTTCCGACTGGGGGCGCAGCGTCTTCTCGGTTGGCGAGGACGCTGAAGGCGCCAGACTGGCCGGCGTTCAGATTGCTCGCGTAAGGTTTACCGTCTTCGCACTCGCTGGTTTCATCGCGGCGCTAGCCGCATGGGTGTTTGTAGGGCGCCTCGGTGGGATCGCACCGATGATGAGCACCAATAGCAGTCTGGAATCGCTAGCCGCCGTCGTCGTCGGCGGCGTTCTTATCCGGGGAGGCTTCGGTTCTGTTGTCGGGGCGGCGCTGGGGGCGGTTGCCATAAGAATCGTTACCACTACATTCGCGATCGCTGGCGTAGAGGCCTTCTGGGCCACAGCCGGCGTACCGGTAATCCTGCTTGCCGCCGCGATCTGGACGCGGGGATCAAGCAAAAAGGCGGAATGAGAGGCTATCGCCTTTCAGCCCAGACGGCCGGTACTTCGCCGCTGCCGGCACCGAAGCCACCGGCATTGCTGGTGGCGAACCGACTACGTTCGGCGCCCGCCTAGGCTCCAGACTCAATCATGCCCACCAAATGACGAGAGCAGCGATGTAGCAAGTTGCCTCGAAGTTGATCATRAGCTTGTCGTATCGTGTTGCGATGCGCCTCCAATCCTTCAGGCGGCAGAAGGTGCGTTCAATAATATTCCTGCGCTTGTAGGCAATGGGGTCGAAGGGCTGCATGCGCTTTCGAGTAGGATTGTTGGGAATGACCGGCTGCGTGCCGCG